>JANLFS010000075.1:3314-15164 GCA_024655925.1 Bacillota bacterium
CGCAGTCTTGCGAAGACATCAGTCTCGCTCATGTCCACTAGCTCCAGAAACTGGCTTCTGCAGATCTCCAGCGCATAGTCGAATACGAACAGGAACAGAGCTTTCTTGGTGCCGAAGTAGTGGAACAGCAGCCCTTTGGAGATGCCTGCGTTCTGGGCAATGATCTCCGTACTTGCGTTGTCGTACCCCTTCGAGGCGAACTCTCTCATGGCGGCATTGATGATCCGGTTCCGTTTCTCTTCGTCGGCCTTCATGAGCGTGTCAGTCATGGGTTGCTTTGCTCCCTCGTCTCGTTGACTCGTTCGGTCAATGCGATGATATCGCTCATTGACTGACTCAGTCAATACTGCGGCGACTTGCTTTTACTTGATTTGTGTCGACTTGTGTTGTAACATGGGCGTGAAGGGAGGCGTCCCCATAATGGAGAGAAAGCTGGTGACCGCGCAGGAACTAGCCGAGATGCTTCAGCTGTCGGTGGAGACAGTCTGGCGCTACACCCGAAACGGCATGATCCCTTGTGTGCGGCTGTCCAACAGGAAGTACCGCTATGACCCCGAAGAGGTTTTCGCACGCCTTGGCCTGGACGCAGGCGGACAGCCGCACGGCGCTCTCGTGTGGGAGACCGGACCCGCATATATCTCCGACAAGGTGTACACCTATCAAGACTACCTCAAGCTGCCCGAAGACGACGGATATCAATATGAGATCCTCGACGGCGTTCTCATCGGAGAGCCGCCGCCAGTCGTCCATCACCAGAGGGTGTCGCGGCGATTGCAGCGCATCCTTGAAGACTACTTCGCCCCGATTGACCCTGCTGGCGAGGTGTTCAACGCGCCCATCGGAGTGAGCCTCTCGGAGATCAACGTATTGCAGCCGGATCTGATATACGTGCCTGGCGATAAGAGCCGCATCGTGGAAGAAAAGCGAATAAACGGCGCGCCTCATCTGATTGTGGAGATCCTCTCCACCTACACTCGCTCCAAGGATCGGATAAAAAAGCGCAGAGTGTACGAACGCATGGGCGTTCCGCACTACTGGATTGTGGATCCACGTGATGAGACAATCGAAGCTTACGCCTTGGAGGGGAGCGTCTATGTACTGCAAGCGTCCGGCTGCGACGGGGATCTCTTCGTTCATCCCGGATTTCCTGGCCTGAGCGTGGATCTGGCAGCCTTGTGGAAGCGAGGCGGGGCGGTGGCCAAACCATGACGCCGAATTCCTTCGTCTAGTGTATTCCCGCCTTGTCGCGCCCTGTGCGGGCGCGTGGATTGAAACACGACGGACCCGTGCGCCCCTGGTGACCTGGTGTTCTCCGCCGGTTGGCCGCTTCGACTGCGTTGACACGCTCGTCCCGCGTGCGGTAGAATGACTTGAACCCGTCCGGGCCGTGAGCGTCCGCGGGGGGCGCGCTGGCCGCGTCACGCGCGGGCGCGCGGATTGAAACAAACAGCCAAACACACTGTCGGGGGTGGGCAATCCCTTGTTTGTACAGATGCGTAGGAGGATGGGAACTGTCATAACTGTGGTCGCGGTTCTCGTGGCCGCCGGACTCATTATCCCTATGGCGTTCTCCTGGGGTGGGGGGAATGCCGGGTCCAACCCCGCTAAGATCACCGCAGCGACTGTCAACGGCCGGCGCATTACCGAGTTGGATTTCAGCAGGGAAGTCGCATGGGCTTACTACGACCGCGTGAGATATGGCGACGTGAGGCCGGACACTCTCGAGGAACTGCGTTCGTCCGTGATGGACAATCTTATCGACCGGGCGCTGATCCTCTCGGCAGCCAAGGATGCCGGGTTCACGGTGAAGAAGTCCGACGTGGAGGCGCTCGTGAAGAGCGAACGTGACCTGTTCGCCTCGGAGGACCAGTGGCTCGAGGCACTTGCCCGCTGGGGCTTCACGCCTGAGCTCTACGCGACCTACTTGGAGGAGCAGACGATCGTGAACCAGTATCCCGCGGTCGCCTGCGGGGAGCCGGAGGTCACGGAGGAAGAGATAGTGGCCGAGTTCGAGAGAAGCCAGAGGGCTCAGCCCAGCCTCACCCTTGAATCCGCACGGGAGAACATCAAGAAGATCCTCTCCTACCGTAAGCAGAGAGAGCTTCAGGCGTCGTGGCTCGATGGCCTGCGGGAGCGGGGCAAGATTTCAATAGTCGAACCCGGAGTCCTTGCCTACAGGGCCATGGAGGACGGGAAGTTCGAGGACGCGATCAAGCATTACCAGAGGGCCATCAAGCAGAGCCCGCAGGACCCCTATCTCCAGGTGGGGTTGGGGAAGGCGCTCCTTGCCTCGGGAAGGCCCGACGACTCTCGGTCCGCCTTTGACAAGGCGATTCAGCTTCAGCCGGACGATCCATTCGTAATGATTGCGCAAGGGGACGCTGCTCGGGAATCGGGTGACACAGGCCGTGCGGTGGAGTCCTACAAGAAGGCTTCCGAACTCGCCCGTGAGGACCTCAGCATCCATGCGCTTCTCCATGACATCTTTAAAGAGATGGGCCTGGAGGATGAGGCGAACGCCCAGGCAGACAGGATGGACGAGATTCGCGAGATCATGAGGGAGCGGCAGGAGGCCCAAGCTAGAGCGGCCGAGGAGGCCGCTAAGCGTGCCCAGGAGCAAGCCGAAGCCAAAGCCAAGGCCGAAGCAGAGGCCAAGGAGGCCGCCGGTTCCGAGACTAACAACTAGGCGATATGCATCGGAGTTCCGGGCGGGTATCCACCCGCCCCTTTTTGCGTCACCCTGCTTCATATCGCGATGAGGAGGACCTGACCTTGCGAATAGCCGCGCCCAGAGGCACCAACGACATCCTGCCCGGCGAGACAGAGCTGTGGCAACAGGTGGAGACCTTGCTTCACCGGACTTTCAAGCTGTACGGGTATCGGGAGATCCGCACGCCCGTGTTTGAGCATACTGAGCTCTTCGAGCGAGGAGTGGGCACGACCACCGACATCGTCGAGAAGGAGATGTACACTTTCCAGGACAGGGGAGGCCGGTCCATCACCCTGCGTCCCGAAGGAACTGCCCCGGTCGTACGGGCTTTCATCGAGCACAGGATGGGGGCCGCTCCGCAGCCGACCAAGGTCTACTACATAGGGCCGATGTTTCGCTACGAGCGACCACAGGCGGGCAGATACCGGCAGTTCCACCAGTTCGGAGTGGAGATCTTGGGCGCGTCCGACCCAGCCGCTGACGCGGAGGTGATCGCGCTTCCTCTGGATGTCTACGCTGCACTGGGAATCTCCGACGTGGTGGTGAACCTCAACTCCATCGGATGCCCCAAATGCAGGCCCGCCTACCGGGACCTGCTCCGAGAGGTTTACGCGGAGGTCCGAGACCAGCTGTGTGGGTCGTGCATCGGGAGGTTCGACCGTAACCCCTTGCGTCTTCTGGACTGTAAGTCTCCTGAGTGCCGCGCCGCCATGCCCGAGCCTCCCACCATTTTCGGCCTGCTCTGTCCGGAGTGCTCAGCCCATTTCGACGCGCTCAGGCGACATCTTGATGCCCTGGGCATAACCTGTGCAATTAACCCTAGGCTGGTTCGGGGCCTGGACTACTACACCAGGACGACATTTGAGTATACCGCCGGGGGCCTTGGTTCCCAGGATGCCCTGGGCGGCGGAGGCAGGTACGATGGCCTGGTGGAGGAGTGCGGCGGCGATCCCACCCCCGGGGTTGGGGTTGCGTGCGGACTCGAACGTTGCGTCCTTGCCATGCGGGCGCAGCAGGCCGGTGTGTCTGGCGAGGCGGGAATCGACGTTTTCATCGTGTCTTTGGGAGACGCCGCTCGGGACCGGGCGTTTGAGGTTGCTTTCAGCTTGAGGAAGGCGGGGGTGTCGGCTGACTTCGACATGGTGGGCAGGGGCCTGCGTGCTCAGCTACGCTACGCTGACAAGCTCGGAGCGAGGTTCGTAGCTATCATAGGAGACGAGGAGATCGCGCGCGGCATGGTGACTATGAAAAACATGGCAACCGGGGAACAAGCTGCGATCACCCTGGCTGAACTGGCCGGATATATCACGCGCCAAGGTTAGCACACTCATTTGGAAGCCAGGGGTTTCTTGAATCAGCTGACCACCTGTGGTATATTGAAAACGGCAATCAACAGGGAATCACCCTGCTGTGCGCGTGGATGCGCTGGTCGTTTACTTCCAACATCTCTTACTAGGGGCCCGGACTCTACCTCGGGCATGTGTGCCGCAGTGCACGGCGGAACATAAACGTGGTAGGAGGGCACCCACCTCGCGTGGGCGGGGGAGAGAAACGGCCAGCCCTACGGCATGGTGGGGTTTTTTCTATTTCCTCTGGGGGGGTGAGTGAGACGGCTGAGATCGACCTTTTCAACGCCTCAGATTCGGGCAGGTTTGCCAGGATGCCCCTTGCGGCCCGGATGAGGCCCCTCGTTCTCGACGAGATCGTTGGACAGGACCACATTCTGGGGCCTGGCAGACTCCTCAGGCGGGCCATAGAGGCAGACCGCCTGGGCTCCGTGATCCTCTATGGACCTCCCGGTTCGGGCAAGACGACTATCGCTGAGGTGGTGGCATCGAGCACGAAATCCGAGTTCGTGAGGGTGAACGCGGTCACCGCGGGGGTCGCTGACATCCGCCAGGCGGTTGTCGACGCCCGGGAGCGGGCCAAGCTCTTCGAGAAGCAGACTATCCTGTTCATCGACGAAATCCACAGGTTCAACCGCACCCAGCAAGACGCGCTTCTTCCAGCTGTTGAAGACGGGACGGTCACCCTGATCGGGGCGACAACCCAGAACCCGTTCTTCGACGTCAACCCGCCCCTGGTCTCCAGATCCAGGATCTTCCGGCTGGAGCCCCTAGGGCCCGAGGAGATCAGGCTGATCCTGAAACGCGCCCTCGCTGATTCCGAGCGTGGGCTGGGACAGATGGCCGTGGACGTAGACCAGGACGCCCTCGATCACCTTGCGGACTACGCGAACGGAGATGCCCGCTCAGCGCTAAACGCACTAGAGGTGGCTGTCCTGAGCACTCCGCCCGGGGAAGACGGGAGAATCCGCATCACCCTCGCGGTGGCGGAGGACTCCATCCAGAGAAGGGCGCTCCGGTACGACGCCGGAGGGGACGCACACTACGACGTGACATCTGCTTTCATCAAGAGCATCAGAGGGTCCGACCCAGATGCCGCCCTTCACTATCTCGCCAGGATGCTGGAGTCTGGGGAGGACCCGCGGTTCATTGCAAGGAGACTCATGATCCATGCCAGCGAAGACGTGGGGCTTGCGGACTCTCACGCCATAGCGGTGGCCGTCGCCGCGGCCGAGGTCGTGGAGAGGGTAGGGCTTCCCGAGGCAAGGCTAGCGCTTGCCCACGCGACGATATACATAGCGGTCGCTCCCAAGAGCAACTCCGTCCTGACGGCGATCACGTCCGCCCTTGAGGACGTGCGGAACCTCCCAAGTCCTGAGATCCCTGCCCATCTGCGTGACAGTTCCTACAAAGGTGCGGCGGCCTTGGGGCATGGAAAGGGGTACAAGTACCCCCACGACCATCCAGGGTCTCATGTCGAGCAGCAGTACATGCCCGACGGCCTCGAGGGGAAGGTGTATTACAGGCCGGGGCACAACGTGATCGAAAGACGTATCGCAGAGAGACTGGCGGGCCTCAGGAGGCGATAGGCACACCTGCCGGGGAGTCGGGCATAACCTGAGTAATTGAGTGGATGCGCACTCCGTGATCAGGGGGGGTCGTGTCGTGCTGGGCTGGTTGTCTCATCTTCACCCTGTTTGGCAGGCGATCCTGGCTACCGGGTTCACATGGGCCGTAACGGCGCTCGGGGCGGCGTCTGTGTTCATTGGCAAGGAAGTGTCAAGGCGGACCCTCGATGCGATGCTTGGATTCGCAGCCGGCGTGATGATCGCTGCCAGCTACTGGTCGTTGCTCGCGCCTGCGATTGCCATGTCCGAGGACTTGGGCGTCCCCGCGTGGTTCCCAGCCGCGACCGGGTTTCTGGCGGGCAGCGCTTTCCTTAGGCTGGTTGACCTTCTCCTGCCCCATCTTCACCTGGGCCTGCCTCCGAGTTCTGCCGAAGGCACGCCCACCACATGGCGGCCGACTGTCTTGTTGCTGCTCGCAATAACGTTACACAATATTCCTGAGGGACTTGCGGTGGGAGTGGCGTTCGGAGCCGTGTCCAGCGGATTCCCCTCCGCCACGCTGGCTGGAGCCGTGGCGCTTGCTGTGGGGATTGGGTTACAGAACTTCCCCGAAGGGGTTGCCACAGCGGTTCCGCTCAGGCGGGTGGGGTTGTCGAGGTTCAAGAGTTTCTGGTATGGGCAGCTCTCGGGGGTGGTGGAGCCGATTGCCGGGGTGATCGGCGCTGCGGCTGTATCTCACGCCGAGCCCATCCTCCCTTATGCCATGGCTTTCGCGGCCGGTGCCATGATATTCGTGGTGGTAGAGGAGCTGATCCCGGAATCCCAGCGAAGGGGGCACACCGACCTCGCGACCATGGGGGCGATTGTTGGGTTCACTTTCATGATGGTGCTGGATGTGGCGTTGGGTTAATCAGCGGCCGGAACTCGACGGGGGCCGGGAAGTGGCAGGTGTCCAAGTTCGCAGTTGACGAGCACGGGAGTCTCTTCGTAGGCTGCTCCCTGCAAGGCAGCATTGCGGCTTGGGGACCACCCCGAGCCCCGTGCTTGCCTACATCCCCGTGCTGCTCAAGGTGGCCAGGAGCAGCCTCCTTGCAGCTACAGGTGTTACTAGTCCGGCGGCGGACGATACTTGCCAGAACCAGGCGATGTATCGAACCAGGTACTTCGTCGCCACTCCGCGGAACCTCATAAGCCACGCCCGGAACTGGACCGCAAGGCGTTTCGCGTTCGTTTGGTGATGCATCGGGTCAACGCTCAGTACGTCTTCTCGGCAACCCCTGGCCCGCGACGGTGTTGTCCACGTCAGCCCCAGGCTCTGCTTCCCGGGAGGGGGCCAGTGCCCGATTCCGCGCTCCATGCACACTCGAGCCCCGGGCGTGATCCGGTCCCGCATGATCTCATCGAACCCGACCCGGGATTCGCCTGGCGCAAGCTCGGCTGCGACGTTTCCGAACCGGTCGAGGGCGAAGAGGACATAAACCCTGTCTGAGCGGGGGCTGAGAAACGGGATCTGGCGGGATCCTGGCTTTCCGGGCATTGCGTGGGCACGGTGCGACCCCTCCCGAGAGCCCTTGAAGCACTTGAGGAGAAGGAGCTGGTGCGTTTCCACGATCCCGGAGAGCGTAGTCTGGGCATAGGCCCCAGCAAGCCTGGAGATCACCTTATGCCTCCAGGCGAACGCGGTGTTCTTGGAGATCCCCAAGAGCCTTGCGGCCTGCCGCACTGGGAGGCCTTCCATCATCAGCTCAAGGTACCGGAGCCACTTCTCCCGCAGCCGGGTGCGGTGCATCACCGTGCCGGTGAGGTCGGTGAAGTAGGTGCGACAGTGTTTACACTTATACTTCTGGACCCCCCTGGGCTTTCCGTACCGGACGATCTCCCTGCTTTCGCAGCTGGGGCAGACTTGCCCTTCGGGCTTTGCGAGGTCACGGATGTCGGAGAGGTTCACCTCAACACGGCCTTCGCAGAACGGGGTGGGGACGAGATCAAGACCTTGGCCGGGGAAGGGGACTGCGCAGAGATGAACGTCGGACAGGCCGGGATCAGGCCCTAGGGGAAACGGGTAGCGGAACGGCGAGGTCGGCATGGGGAGGCCTCCTTCACTCACTGGGCATCGGTGTCATCCATATATTACCATAATCCTAATGAGGCATCAACTATTAATTGGGATTGCCCCAACGGAACTCGACGCGCGACAGCATGTTCATTGGTGGGGCAATACTACGTATTGACACCCAACCCCCGCCGGGGTATATTGGTGACAGCAAATCCTACTTCAATAGTCGGAATTACCCGGCCCGGGCCGCCTTGATGGGGGTGTCGAGATGAGGCTGAGTTCCAGGACGGAGTACGGGGTGAGGGCCATGTTCGAGCTTGCCTCGGTGTTCGGCGGAGGGCCGGTTGCACTCAGGGAGGTAGCAGGCAGGCAGGGTCTTCCCGAGAGCTACCTGGAGCAGCTGTTTGGGGCGCTTCGGAAAGCCGGCCTGGTTTCCGGGCAGAGAGGATCCCAGGGCGGGTACTGCCTGGCACGCGAGCCCAGCGCCATTACGGTTGGGGACATCGTGCGTGCGCTGGAAGGGCCGATAGCCCTTTGTGAATGCGCGGGAGAGGACGTGGCAGGGTGTGAGAGGGCGTCTTCATGCGCGGCGCACCCGGTCTGGGTGAAGTTGCGCGATAGCATCTCGGCCATTCTTGATTCTACAACTCTTGCAGACATGCTGGCCTGGGGGCCTGGATCAGACGTCGGGACTACGTAGAGGGAGATGATTTGGTTGGACAGAATCTACCTTGACAATGCCGCGACCACGCCCGTCCGCCGCGAGGTATTAGATGCGATGGTCCCGTTCCTCACCGAGAAGTTCGGGAACCCGTCCAGTATACATTCGTTCGGCAGAGAAGTAAGAAACGATGTCGAGCTCGCCCGGGAGCGCGTCGCGCGCGCGATCGGAGCGCAGCCCGAGGAGATAGTCTTCACCAGCGGCGGGTCGGAGGCCGACAACTTGGCCATCAAAGGCCTGGCCCTTTCGGTGATGGGCAAGAAGAACCACGTCATCACGTCAGCCGTCGAGCATCACGCGGTGCTCGACACGGTGAAAAGCCTAGAGGGCCTCGGGTTTGATGTGACCATCCTTCCGGTGGATGCCGATGGAATGGTTAACCCAGAGGATGTCAAGAAGGCTATTACGAGGCAGACTTTCCTCGTCAGCATAATGCACTCCAACAACGAGGTCGGCACTCTCCAACCCATCGAAGAGATAGCCAGGATCACCCGGGAGGCCGGAGTGGCCTTCCACACTGACGCAGTCCAGTCCGTGGGGCACGTGCCCATCGACGTGAGGACGCTCGGCGTGGACATGCTGTCCATGTCTGGGCACAAGTTCTATGCGCCGAAAGGCATTGGTGCGCTCTGGATCCGACACGGGATCAGACCTGTCCCTCTGATCCACGGCGGCGGGCAGGAACGCAAGCGCAGGGCGGGCACTGAGAACGTGGCCGGCATGGTGGGGATGGGAGTGGCCATCGAGCTTGCAGTGGCTGAGCTGGAGGAGACTATGGCTCGTGAGACGGATCTGCGAGACCGCCTCATTGCCGGGATCGAGGACCGAATTCCTGACGTCAGGCTGAACGGCTCGAGAACGAGAAGGCTTCCAAACAACGTGAACGTGAGTGTCCTCTACGTGGAAGGAGAGTCTCTCCTCCTCAACTTGGACATGGCGGGCATCGGTGCGTCGTCGGGCTCCGCGTGCACATCCGGGTCTCTCGAGCCTTCGCATGTGTTGATGGCGATGGGGCTTCCTCACGAGGTTGCCCACGGGTCGGTCAGGCTGACTTTGGGCAGGGACACGTCCGAGGAGGACATCGCCAGGGTGCTCGACGTGCTGCCCGGCATAGTCGAGAGGCTTCGAAGGATGTCGCCCATCTACCACAAGACCGAATGCACTATCAAGGAAGTATGCGCGAACGCCTGTGACTGCGCGCTCGCAACTGACTAGCACGGAGCGGCGGAGGCGTCTCGGCGGGAGGTGTCCAGATGTACACCGACAAGGTTATGGACCATTTCACTAACCCCAGGAACGTAGGAGACATCCCCGACGCGGACGGGGTTGGGCAGGTTGGGAACCCCGTGTGCGGGGACATAATGAGGATCGCCATCAAAGTCAAAGATGGTTCGATTGAGGATATCAAGTTCAAGACGTTTGGGTGTGGGGCGGCGATCGCCACTTCGAGTATGGTCACGGAGATGGTGAAAGGCAAGACTCTCTCGGAAGCGCTAGAGATTTCCAACCGGGCCGTGGCTGAGGCACTTGGAGGGCTTCCTCCGAACAAAATGCACTGTTCGAATCTTGCGGCGGATGCCCTTCACCTCGCAATCAAAGACTATCTGGAAAAGGGCGGTGCGCCGGACCTAGGGATCGATTCCCGCTCCATCACTGTCGAGGACCATGAGGGTCATGAGGATGCCAGCTAGATGCAGGATCAAAACGAAGTCGGCCTCATAGCAGTGGCGATGAGCGGGGGTGTGGACTCGTCTGTCGCCGCCGCTCTGCTCCTCAGGGGAGGTAGGTCCGTAGTGGGAGTCACCATGACTGTATGTGACTCCCCTGCGGGCCGGAACGCCGTAGAATCTGCCGGCGCAATGGCGCAGCGTCTTGGCATCCAGCATCACGTGGTTGACTTGAGGGCGGATTTCGAGGCGACGGTTGTCCGGGACTTCGTCGACTCCTATGTCTTGGGAGTCACCCCCAACCCATGTGTGTTGTGCAACCCGCGGATCAAGTTCGGACTCCTCCTTGAGCGGTCCTTGGCATTGGGTGCAACCCACATGGCCACCGGCCATTATGTGAAGAAAGTCCGGTACGCCAGGACCGGCCGCTACACGCTGGCCCGGGGAATGGATCGCAAGAAGGACCAGACTTACGTGCTCTACCGGCTCAGCCAGGATCAGCTCGCGCTGTCCATTTTCCCTTTGGGCGGCTACACCAAGGAAGAAGTCCGGAGGGTAGCGAGAGATCTGGGTCTCGGCGTAGCCGAACGCCCGGAGAGCCAGGAGGCCTGCTTCACACCTTCCGGGGATTACCGGGCCTTTATCGCTGCCCGGGCGAAGGACGCCACCTCTCCTGGGACAATCGTAGACCTCGACGGGAACGTCGTCGGGACCCACGCCGGGACAGCCATGTACACCATCGGCCAGCGAAAAGGCCTCGGCTCCATTGGGGCGAGGCGTGCCTATGTTGTGGACATCATCCCTGAGTCGCATGTGGTAGTGGTAGGGCCTGAGCAGGCCCTTTACAGCCGCACGCTCCACGCCGGCAACCTGAATTTCCTCCCTTTCCCCACGCTCGAATCGAGCATCCGTGTTTCGGCGCGCATCAGGTACAAATCCCCCGCAGCCCCTGCCCAGGTGTCGCCAGAAGGCCCTGACATGGTGCGGGTTGTGTTTGACCAGCCACAACGGGCCATCACTCCCGGGCAGTCGGTGGTCTTCTATGACGGCGACCTCTTGCTCGGAGGGGGTATCATCCAAAAGGTTAATGTCAGAAGGCAGGGGGCATAATAGGGCCGACGGAAAGGGGGGAACGGAGATCAGACGGTTTTGGAGGATCCTCCTCACTGGGGGGTTACTCGGGGCAGGGCTCGGCATGTTCATGTATATGAACTCGACCAGGAGGGGTCGCGAGGTAGTCCACGAGGAGGTGGCCAGTGAATCTCCGCTTGGGGTGAGGCGGAAGGCTAGCCGAACGATTGCCCGGCAGGCGCGGTCCGTACGGCAGCCCGTGGCCGAGGCAGTCCAGTCAGTCAGCAGGCGTCTGGGGACGAGGCGCGACGAAGAGTGATTGGCGCGGAAAGCTCGGACCGGCTTCGGGCGGAAGGCCTGGGACCGGTCCTTTTGTCTTGCTTTTGTCTTGGTTGGGAGGAGCTTCAGTGTCGCGCGGGCAAGGTCTAAAAGTGCAGCAGAGTCTGGTCTGGGGAGTTGGCGTTGTAGTCCTCGTCCTGATGGCGTACAAGGTGCGTGGTGCGTTTGTCCCATTCATAGTGGCGGCCTTCATCGCGTACGTCATCAATCCCTTGGTGAGGATGGCAGAGGCGCGAGGTGCGCCCAGGGTGGCTGCGATCTTCACAGCCTACGTGCTGGTGATGGGGGGTATCGCATTCGGCCTGGCCTTCGTTCTCCCCGCCCTGGCGGGTCAGTTCGAAGAGATTGCTCGGGAAGCGCCCGAGCAATCTC
>JANLFS010000076.1 GCA_024655925.1 Bacillota bacterium
TCAGACGCGGCGCTGGAATCCCAAGATGTCGAAGTACATCTTCACCTCGCGCAACGGCATATACATCATCGACCTTCAGAAGACCGTACGGAAGGTTGAGGAGGCTTACCAGTTCGTCCGGTCCAAGGTGCAAGAAGGTGGGACTGTCCTCTTCGTGGGAACCAAGAAGCAAGCCCACGCCACTGTGGCCGAGGAGGCCCAGCGGTGCGGGATGTTCTGGGTCAATGAGCGTTGGCTGGGTGGCATGCTCACCAACTTCGCAACCATTCGCAAGCGAGTGGAGAGGATGAAGACCCTCGAGCGGATGGAGGAGGACGGCTCCCTCGAGGCGCTCCCAAAGAAGGAAGCCCAGGGGCTTATGAACGAGAGGGCCAAGCTCCAGCAGCACCTCTCAGGAATACGGGACATGAAGCACCTGCCTGATGTGGTGTTTATCATAGACCCACGAAAAGAGAAGATCGCCGTCGCGGAGGCACGCCGGCTGAACATCCCGATAGTCGCGATAGTCGACACAAACTGTGATCCTGACGAGATCGACTACGTGATCCCTGGCAACGACGACGCGATCCGGGCGGTCAGGCTGCTTACATCGAAGATGGCTGACGCCGTCATCGAAGGCCGAGAGGGACTTGACCAGGCGCCGCCTGAGGATGAGGCTGACGAGGGCCCAGCGATCGTCGAGATTCCAGCAGAGATGGCCCCAGAACAGGTTCCCGTGCCCGGCGGGCCGGCGGCGGGACGATAATTGCGGAGGGACCCTGATCATATGGAAATCACCGCTGCGATGGTTAAGGATCTTCGCGAGCAAACAGGCGCGGGGATGATGGACTGCAAGAGGGCTCTCACCGAAGCGTCAGGTGATATGGAGCGGGCCGTGATGGTCCTGCGCGAACGAGGCTTAGCGGCCGCAGCCAAGCGCGCCGGCAGGGAGACAGCGGAGGGCGTCATCGATTCCTACATCCACATGGGTGGGAGGATCGGCGTCCTCATAGAGGTCAACTGCGAGACAGATTTCGTCGCGAAGAACGAGAGATTCCGTCAGCTGGTTCGGGATCTCGCAATGCAGGTGGCCGCGGCCCGACCCTCGTACGTGTCCCGTGAAGAGGTTCCAGCAGAAATCCTCGAGCGCGAGCGCGAAGTGTACCGGGCTCAGGCTCTGAACGAAGGGAAGCCCGAGAAGTTCGTCGACAAGATCGTCGAAGGTCGCCTCGAGAAGTTCTTCCAGGAAGCCTGCCTGCTGGATCAGGCTTTCATACGGGATCCTGAACGCACGGTCGCTGATGTGATCCGTGAGGTAATCGGGGTTCTTGGGGAGAACATCACCGTCCGTAGGTTCGTCAGGTTCGAACGGGGAGAGGCAAACTGACAGAGAGCAAACGAAGAGAACACTCCGGTGTTCTCTTTGTTTGTTACCCTCACGGTGAGTGAAGGAAAAGCCTTGTCCTCATCGAATCTTAGCCAGAGGTGAGTGTGTTGGATGAACCCAGGTTCAGGCGAGTCGTGCTCAAGCTGTCCGGGGAGGCGCTTGCCGGTGAGAAGGGCTATGGTGTAGACCTTGACACGGTGACGTGGATTGCCCGGGAGATCCAGGAAGCCTATGCCCTGGGAGTTCAGATAGCCATAGTCGTGGGCGGGGGGAACATCTGGAGAGGCGCACAGGCCAGTGGGCGCGGCATGGACCGTAGCACGGCTGACTATGTAGGCATGCTTGCCACGGTGATAAACTCCGTTGCTCTGCAAGATGCCCTCGAGCGCCTAGGCATACCCACGAGGGTCCTCACTGCCCTTGAGATCAGGGAGATAGCCGAGCCGTACATCCGGCGGCGCGCCGTGCGTCATCTTGAGAAAGGACGAGTGGTGATATTCGGGGCGGGGACCGGAAACCCATTCTTCTCGACAGACACCACTGCGGCACTTCGCGCTGCGGAGATCGAAGCGGAGATAATCCTGATGGCCAAGCGCGTGGATGGAGTGTACGATTCCGACCCGGTGTCCAATCCCAACGCCGTGCTGTTTCGGGAACTCACCTATATCGATGTAATAAACCGTGGCTTGAAGGTCATGGATTCGACGGCTGCTTCGCTTTGCATGGATAACGGCATCCCCATAATGGTCTTCAACCTCCTGTGTCCAGGCAATATCAAGAGGGCTGTCATGGGGGAGCCCGTCGGCACGATCGTTAGGAGGGATGAGACTTGTACAAGGACGAACTGAAGAGAGCCGAAGAGAGAATGAAAGCCGTGATCGAAGCGACGCAGAGGGAGTTCGCAGGAGTGCGGACCGGCCGCGCAAACCCCGCTCTGCTGGATCGGGTGGTCGTTGACTACTACGATACCCCCACCCCCCTTGTGCAGCTCGCCAATGTGTCCGCTCCTGAACCCAGACTTCTCGTGGTCACACCGTGGGACAGGTCCGTGCTCGGCAGGATCGAGAAGGCTATCCTCAAGGCGGACATCGGGCTTGTCCCTACCAATGACGGGAACGTAATACGGATGACTATACCTCACCTCACAGAGGAGAGGCGTCGCGAACTGGTGAAGCTGGTCCGGAAGATGGCCGAGGAGATGCGTGTGGCTGTCCGGAATATCCGACGGGACGTTATGGAGTCTGTCAAGGGACTTGAGAAGGAAGGGACGATCTCCGAGGACGATTTGAAGAGGGCGCAGGAAGAGATCCAGAAACTCACCGACAAGTACGTGGGCGAAATCGACAAGCTTCTCGCCGCCAAGGAAGTGGAGATCCTTCAGGTGTAGAAGAAACCGGTCTTCCGGCATGTCGAAGCCCCCTCAGTTCGAGGGGGTTCTTGACATGTTCGGGACCCGAGCCTGATGCATGGGGAGGCAATCCAGTTGCTGCCGTCGCATATAGCCATAGTAATGGACGGCAACGGCCGTTGGGCAAGAAGGCGCGGGCAACCGAGGCTGTTCGGCCATCGCGCAGGAGTGCAAGTAGCCAGGGACGTTGTAATCGCCGCCCGGGACCTCGGAGTGAAAGTGGTCACGCTTTACGCGTTCTCCACGGAGAACTGGAAGCGCCCGGCGGAGGAAGTGCAGGGCATCTTCAGCCTGCTCGAGGAGTTCTTCGCGCGAGGGGTCGGGGAACTCGCAGGATCAGGCGTTAAGGTGCGGGTCATAGGGGACAGGGAGCGGCTCCCCGAGTCCGTCAGGCGTGTGGCGGAGGAGGCGGAGGAGAAGACTCGTCACTGCACCGCGATGACGGTCAATGTGGCACTGAATTACGGCGGCAGGTGGGATCTGGTCTCGGCGGCCCGTTCTCTCGTGGAGGATGCTGTCCACGGCAGAATCGGAAAGCAGGATGTGACAGAGGAGGCCATCTCCGCCAGGTTGTCTACCGCTGGGCAACCTGACCCGGACCTCATCCTCCGAACAGGCGGGGAGAATCGGTTGAGCAACTTCCTTCTGTGGCAAGCGGCCTACTCGGAGATCTGGGTGACACCCAAACTGTGGCCGGATTTCACTGCGGAGGACCTGAAGAGCGCCATCCGAGATTTCGAGACGAGGGAGCGCAGGTACGGGTCGGTAGGAACGGAGAGGTGATCGTGTTGGCGGCCAGGTACATAGTGGGGGTCCTCGGGGCTCCGATCGCCATCTACCTCGTCTACCGCGGTGGCCTGCTGTTTGCTGCTGCCCTTGCAGCACTCGCAGCTATCGGCGGGTTCGAGTATACTCGGCTCGCTCAGATGAAGTCGTGGAAGCCAAGCCCGCCGGTTCTGATGGGGGGAGCTCTCCTGTTCATGTTGGACGCCTCCCTTTTCGGCGGCAAGTTCTCTGAGCCCGCTCTCGCTCTCGTACTCCTCGCTGGTTTATCCGTCCAAGTGATGAGAGGGATCCCTGCGAATGGGGTGGGGGGGCCTGCGCTCGAAACATTCGGGGCCATATACTGCGGATGGACACTCTCGAAGCTTCTCCTGATCCGCACGCAGTACGGGGACGCGGGATTCGGACTCGCCATGGGAGTGCTCGTGGTCGTGTGGATGGGAGACTTGGGGGCGTTCTTCACTGGCATCAAGTTTGGCAGGACCAAGCTGGCTCCAGCCCTGTCGCCCAGGAAAACGGTGGAGGGCGCGGTTGGAGGGGCGGTCTGGTCTCTTACGGGATCCGCCGTCTTCAAACTGTTGGGTGATGCAACCGGCCTGTGGTATACTCTTGAATGGCCGCATGCCCTGACTCTTGCGGCGCTTCTCTCACTCTCCGGCCAGATTGGGGACCTGGCGGAGTCCGCGATGAAGCGAGACGCTGGAGTGAAAGATGCGGGGCGGCTCTTTCCGGGGCACGGGGGCGTGTTGGACCGGTTCGATTCGCTGTTATTTGCGAGCCCCGTGGCGTATTACTACATCCGGCTGGTACTCTAGCGCCCCCTGGGGGTTTGGCCTGGAGGTGCGTTTGTGAGCAACTACGCGAAGGCCGCCATCGCTACGGCGGCTCTCCTTGTGTTCGTGTATATCGCCGTCAGATTCGTCCTTCCGCTGTTCACGCCTTTTGTGGTTGCAGTCATACTCGCAGCCCTGATAGATCCAGTGGTCAACCTCATCACTCGCAGGCTCAAGGTATCCCGCGGGGTCGCGGTGCTCGCAGTCCTAATCGTGGCGGGTGTGGTTCTCGGGGTGCTAGTGTCGATCGGCATTGCCGAGCTTATCCTCGAGATCGACCAACTGTCAAAGAACTTGGGTGCACTCGACAAGTCCCTCGGTCAGGTGCTTGAGGACTTGATTGCCCGGGCGACGCGCGTGTTCGAGAGTCTGCCAGGTCCGATCGCCGACACCATCCGGGCGAACCAAGGAAGAGTGTTCGCGGTGCTCGAAAGCATAGTCATCTCTCTGTCCGGAATGCTCCGGAGTCTCCCTCAGGTGCTGCTGGTCTTCGTCGTGAGCCTGGTATCGACGTTCTTCGTTTCCAGAGACAAGGAGATCATAGGTGACTTCATCTTCCAGGCGATGCCGAGAGCCTGGCAGAAGCAACTCCGGCGAGTCCGGCGGGAACTCCTCTCGGCGTTCATCGGGTACATACGGGCTCTTTTCGTGCTGTTGTCGATCACCGCGACGTTGTCCATTGTCGGCTTGTCCATCCTTGGTGTCAACTACGCGTGGCTTCTAGGTATCGCCGCAGGCCTCCTGGACGTCATCCCGCTGATCGGGCCGTCCGCGCTCTACCTTCCTTGGGCAGCGTACCACTTCACCGCAGGGAACATCGGTTTCGGCATCGGGCTCCTGGTGGTTCTGTCTTCTGCTGCCCTGGTGCGGCAACTGGCGGAGGCCAGGGTTATCGGTCGAAATATCGGGCTGCACCCTCTCGCGGCCCTCGTCTCGGTGTACGCTGGGATTCGGCTGTTCGGTGTGAAGGGGTTCTTCGTTGGTCCCCTGACCGTGATATTCTTGAAGGCGATCCTCACATCGCTTATACTGCCAATGTTCCCTCTCGATGGAGAGCCGCGCCCATGAGGAGCTTGCGAGTACTCGGGTCCACAGGTTCGGTGGGGCGTCAGGCTCTGGAAGTCGCCCGTTCCCTGGGCATGAGAGTGACCGGGCTGTCAGCCATGTCCAACGTAAGTCTGCTCGCCGCACAGGCAAGGGAGTTCAGGCCCCACGAGGTCTGCGTGGCCGATGCGGCCCTTGCGGCGGACCTTGCCCGCGAGCTTGCGGGGGTCTCACCTTTTCCCCGACTGCTGGCAGGTGCGGAGGGCCTGGCAGAGCTGGCGGCATCCGGGGTTTGCGGTGAGGAGATCGTCCTCAATGCGGTCGTGGGCTCGGCCGGAATCCTGCCGACGCTGGCTGCGATCGATGCAGGCCAGGACGTCGCACTGGCCAACAAGGAGACACTAGTGGCTGCAGGTTACCATGTGATGCGTGCTGCTGGTGAACGAGGTGTCACAGTCCGCCCTGTTGACTCCGAGCACTCGGCTGTGTGGCAGTGCCTGTGGGGTGAGGATCGGGCCCGAGTCGCCAGGGTGATCCTCACTGCTTCGGGAGGGCCTTTCCGGGACAGGGAGGACTTGTCCGATGTGACGCCCGAGGCGGCGGTGGCCCACCCCAATTGGCGCATGGGACCGAAGATCTCGGTGGACTCCGCGACGATGATGAACAAGGCCCTGGAAGTGGTCGAGGCCAGGTGGCTCCTGGGGATCCCTGTTGAGGCCATCGAGATCCTGGTCCACAGGGAGAGTATCGTTCACTCGATGGTGGAGTTCGTCGACGGGTCGGTCAAGGCGCAACTCGGGACTGCGGACATGCGCACTCCCATACAGGTTGCCCTCACTTATCCCCACAGGCTTCCTGGGCTTGCCTCCGGGCTGGAACTGGCCACGATCGGAAGCCTCACTTTCGAGAGGCCCGACGTTAACAGGTTTCCAGCGGTCGGCCTCGGGCATGCCGCCCTCAGAAGGGGCGGGGTAGTGCCGGCAGTGATGTCGGCCGCGAACGAGGAGGCTGTCAACCTGTTCCTTTCGGGGAAGATTAGGTTTCAGGACATCACCCGCCTGGTCATTCGGTCCATGGATGCTTCACCGGATGTGGATTCGGCCTCGTTGGACGATATCGCCTTGGCGGACCGGTGGGCCCGCGAATACGTGAGGGGAAGGTGCAGTGAGTGCACGCGATAGCTTTTCTCGTAGTCATCGGGATTGTCGTGTTCGCCCACGAGCTCGGGCACTACCTGGCAGGGCGGCTCGCAGGCGTCAGGATATACGAGTTTGCACTGGGGTTTGGGCCGAGAGTTGCCTCGAAGAAGATCGGTGAGACAGTGTATGCTATCCGGGCGTTCCCGCTCGGAGGCATGACAAGATTCGCGGGCATGGCTGAAGGCCTGGACTCGGAGGGCCGTGAGGGAAGAGACGACCCCAGAGGGTTTGCCAGGCAACCGTTTGTAAGCAAGGCTTTCATCATTGCGGCGGGACCGCTCATGAACTTCCTTCTGGCCGTGATCATCCTCACTGCTCTTTTTGCGGCCCAGGGTGTCCCGGTTGCATCGGTGGCCACCGTGCTGCCGGATTCTCCGGCGGCGGAAGCAGGGTTGCGCCCTCGCGACATGATCAGGGCGATCAACGGCAGGCCTGTCGCAAGTGTCGGAGGGTTCATCTCCACTGTGTCAAGCAGTTGGGGCAAAGAGCTGCGACTCCGGGTGGAAAGAGAAGGGCAGACGGTAGAGGTGTCAGTGATTCCCAGGTACGATGCGGAGGCAGGCATGGGGCGCATCGGCGTCACTCTGATGGAGACCCCCGAGCATTCTGGGTTGGCGGGCACCGTGACGGGTGCGGCGAGGTACACCTGGGGGCTCGTGGATACCACGATCTCATCCGTGGGGGCCATGCTCACCGGCAGACTCAAACCTGAGGTTTCCGGTCCCATTGGCATCGCCGACATCTCCGCGCAGGCGGCAAGGGCAGGGTTTTCGAGCCTTCTAATGCTCATCGCGCTTCTGTCGACGAGCCTCGGGCTCCTCAACCTGATGCCAATTCCCATACTTGATGGTGGGTGGCTTGTGTTGCTCGCTCTGGAAGCAGCAAGAGGGAAACCCCTCACTCCGGAGGTTGAGAACATGGCCCGTCTGGTGGGCCTTGCGCTCATCGTTCTGCTTCTGGTGTACGCCACCGTGAACGACATCTCACGGCTCGTGGGCCAGATGTAGCACGGGCACGGACTAGGAAAGGGGGAGCGGGCTGTGGGCGCGACCCGCAGAGAGACGAAACAGGTCCGGGCGGGGACAGTTGCATTCGGGGCCGGCGCTCCCATTTCCGTTCAGTCCATGACGAAGACTGATACCCGGGACGCCCAAGCTACCCTGGGTCAGGTTCGCAAGCTCACAGAGGCCGGCTGCGAGGTGGTCAGGATCGCCGTGCCCGATGAAGACGCTGCACGGGCGCTCACCGCGATTCGCGCGGGGACACACGCCGTTCTCGTCGCCGACATTCACTTCAACTACAGGCTTGCCATCATGAGCATGGAGGCGGGGGTGGACAAGCTTCGGATCAACCCGGGCAACATTGGAGGGGAAGCCAGGGTCAGAGAGGTTGTGAGGTGCGCCGCAGACCGAGACATCCCAATCAGGATCGGTGTGAACGCCGGATCACTAGAGCCGGACCTCCTAGCCAGATACGGCATGACACCTCGGGCGATGGTGGAGAGCGCACGCAGGCACGTGGGTATCCTGGAGAGCTTCGGATTCGAGAAGATAGTCGTATCTCTCAAGGCTTCAGACGTGTGGACCACCGTGGAGGCGTACAGGCTTGCGGCATCCGTCATGCCCTATCCGCTCCATCTTGGGCTCACCGAGGCTGGACCACCTCCTTCAGGGATTATCCGGTCTGCAGTGGCATTAGGCATCTTGCTCGGTGAAGGGATAGGTGATACGATCCGCGTAAGCCTGACCGGAGACCCCATCGCGGAAGTACACGCGGGCCGTGAGATACTGCAGGCGCTTGGACTGAGGAGGTTCGGCCCAGTCATCATCTCCTGTCCCACTTGCGGCAGGAGCCGCACCGCACTGGCAGAGACGGCTGAAGCGGTACGAAGGAGCCTTGCCGGGTTGAACGTCCCAATCACCGTCGCTATAATGGGATGCGAAGTGAACGGACCCGGCGAGGCGCGTCACGCAGACGTGGGTCTGGCGTGCGGGGCTGGTTTCGGGCTTCTGTTCCGCAGGGGTGAAGCAGTCCGGCGTGTGCCGGAGAAAGAGATGGTCTCGGCCCTCGTTGCCCTGGCTCATGATGTGGCCCGGAACGCGGCCGCGGCCGAGGAGAATCGGGGGAGTGACCGCAGATGAGGATGTCACAGCTGTTTTCGCCGACGCTCAGGGAGGTACCCTCAGAGGCCGAGATCCCCAGCCATCAGTTGATGCTGCGGGCGGGGCTCATGCGGAAGACTGTGTCCGGGATATACATGTATTTGCCCTTGGGTTACCGAAGCATCAGGAAAGTTGAGCAGATTGTGCGTGAGGAGATGGACCGGCAAGGGGGACAGGAGATCCTCATGTCCGCACTGATGCCTGCGGATATGTGGCGTGCCACCGGCAGGTGGTTGGACTACGGCAACGAGATGTTCCGCCTTACCGACCGTGGAGGGCGTGACATGTGCCTTGGCCCCACCCACGAGGAGTTGGTCACCTCTATCGCCCGTGATGAGATCAGGTCCTACAGGCAGCTCCCGAAGCTTCTCTACCAGATCCAGACGAAGTTTCGCGACGAGATCAGGCCCAGGTTCGGCCTGATGAGAGCGAGAGAGTTCATCATGAAGGACCTTTACAGTTTCGACCGGGACGCCGATGGCCTGGAACAGAGCTACAGGAAGATGTACGTTGCATACTGCCGCACATTCGACAGGTGTGGCCTTCACTACCGCATCGTTGAGGCAGATCCAGGTGCAATCGGGGGCACATCGTCCCACGAGTACATGGTCCTCTCGGATATAGGCGAGGCTGCCCTGGTCTTCTGCGACGCGTGCGGGTATGCGGCCAACGTAGAACAGGCGGAAGCACGTGGGGTCTGGGAGGGTATTGGCGTAACGCCCGCAGAAGGCGGTAGGCCTGGCACCCGTCCGTGCGAGCCTGTGCCCACCCCCGGGGTGCGTACAATCGAGGAACTGGTTTCGTTTCTGAGGGTCCAGCCTGACCAGATGCTCAAGACCCTCATCTACGTGGGGGACGGCACGCCAGTTGCAGCGGTCGTCCGGGGTGACCGGGAACTTAATGAAGTCAAGCTCAAGAAAGCTCTCGGTGTGCGAGAGCTTGAACTCGCCACGCCTGCCGTGATAGAGGAAGTCACAGGCGCGCCCGTCGGGTTTGCGGGACCCGTTGGCCTCAAGCCCGGAGTCCGAATCATCGCCGACTTGGAGGTGCCCTCATTGGTGGCCGGCGTGACCGGTGCGAACGCTGCCGATACCCACCTCGTAGGGGTGTCCTACGGACGAGACTGGCGGGCGGATGTCGTTTGCGATCTCAGGAACGTGGTGAAGGGCGACGCCTGCCCGAGGTGTGGACTCCCCCTGGATGCGGCAAGGGGGGTGGAGGTTGGTCACCTCTTCAAACTCGGGACCAAGTACAGCCGCGTGCTCGGAGCTAAGTTCCTCGACGAGGACGGCACGGAGAAACTCATGATAATGGGATGCTACGGCATCGGAATCACAAGGATCGTGGCCGCGGTTATCGAAGAGCATCATGACGATGACGGGATCATCTGGCCGATGTCTATCGCTCCGTACCACGCAACAGTAGTGCCTGTGAACACCACCGCCCCCGAACAGTTGGAGGTTGCGCAAGCCATATACGGAGATCTGTGGGCTCTGGGTGTAGAAGCGGTTGTAGATGATCGGGACGAGCGTCCGGGCGTGAAATTCAAGGACGCGGACCTCATCGGCTTCCCCGTCCGCGTCACTATCGGCTCTCGGACCCTCGACCATGGGCAGGTGGAGATCAGGATGCGCAGGTCAGGGGAGGTCGAGAGAGTGAGCGTCTCCGACGCCGCGCGCCGGGTGCGAGAGATCGTCGATGGGGAACTCAAGGCACTCGAACCTCGACATCACAGCCTGGACTAGCGAGGTGGGGGAGATCAAGTGAGGGTTTCCGTGGTCGTGCCCGCCTACAACGAGGCGGCAAGGATCGGGGCGGTGATCGGCCCTGTACTGGCCTGGGGCCGTGCCCACGAAGTGGTCGTGGTCGACGACGGCTCCTCAGACGGCACGGCAGAGGCCGCTGCCCAGGCAGGCGCACGTGTTGTCCGGCTGGAGAGGAATGTCGGCAAAGGTGGGGCGGTTGCGAGAGCAATCTCGGAGACCACTGGAGACATCCTGATTTTCCTGGACGCGGACTTGATCGGGTTGACCCCTGAACACCTGGCGTTGCTGTTGAACCCGGTCGCAGAGGGCGATGCCGACATGACTCTTGGCATATTCTCCCGAGGACGGGCCGCAACCGACCTCGCACAGGCCATAACCCCCTGGCTTTCGGGCCAGAGGGCGGTGAGGCGTGATACCCTGGTAGGTCTTGATGCAGGAATCGCCCGGTTCGGCCTGGAGGCCGCCTTGACCAGGTACGCCCGCCGGGCCGGTCTTCGAGTGAGGCAAGTCACCCTCCCCGATCTGACCCACGTGATGAAGGAGGAGAAAATGGGCGCTGTCCGGGGTGTCATATCCCGCCTGCGGATGTACAGGGACATCCTGCGGTCCCTGGTCTCTCGGGACTAGTCTTCCGACCACTACCCGCATTCCATCTGGAGGGTCACTCTTGTCCACCGTATTCATGATAGTTCCCGACAAACAACGCGCCTCACTCAGGTTCATTCTCGACCGAGCCGGCGTGCGCATACCCGACGGCATTGCTCCCGAAAGCCGCATTGAGAGCCTGGTTTTGGATCCGGACCAGCAGTCGTGGCTTGTCCGGGTTGTTCCCGGTGTTTCTGCCGGCCCATCATGCGTGGACGCGGTTCGTGAAGCAATTCAACATCTGCTCGGTGATGGCCGGGAGATCGTCGTGGAATTCACAGACAGCGGAACTAGGTCCACTGGTGGGGACACCACCCTGGAGGAGTGGATAGCCCTCAGGTGGGAGGAGATCGGGCGCGAGTTGGAAGCAGATGCACCTTACCTGGGCTTGTGGCTTTCGAGCGCCAGGTGCCGGGTGAACGGCGGGGCACTCGTCGTAGAAGTGCCAGGCGAAGTGCAGGCGCAGAAACTCGTGGAACGCCGGTGCCACGAGCGAATTGCGGACCTCGCCCAGGAAGCCACGGGTACCCGGCCTGATGTGGTCATAGTCCCGGTGAGGTTCCGGACGGCGGATTCCGGTCCTGACAGCGAGCCTGAGTGTGAGCCTGAGCCCGAACCCGCCCTTGATCCTCCCGGCGAACTCCCGGCGGCGTCCTCCAGGCCAGAGATGGAAGAACCCAAAGCCGAACGTCGGAGGAGGAAGAAAACCGTAACGGACCAGGGTGCGATCCGCGGCAAGCGCATAACGGGTTCACCCCAGCCAATATCCGACCTTACCGAGGGGCAAAGAGGTGCGATCGTCCGGGGAGAGGTCTTCGGGTTAGAGGAGCGGCAGACCAAGAGCGGACTCAAGGTCACCGTCTTTGCCATTACCGACGGGACCGACTCTGTGTTCTGCAAGTGTTTCTCCGGCCCTGGCGATCCGGAGATTCCTCTGTCAGACGGGCAGTATGTCCGGGTCCGGGGCGATGCCCAGTATGACCAGTTCAGCCGCGAGTTGGTCCTCGCAGTCTCTGATATAGTTCCCGACCAGAGGGAGAAGCGGCAGGATCGCGCGGAGGCGAGACGGGTCGAGCTTCATCTTCACACTAAGATGAGCGCAATGGATTCTACCGTGGACGTTGGCCTCGCCGTCCAGCGAGCCGCGGAATGGGGCCACCCCGCCATCGCCATCACTGACCACGGGGTTGTGCAGGCTTTTCCCGATGCACATAAGGCTGCTGTGAAGCACGGCATCAAGCTCATATACGGAATGGAGGCCTATCTGGCGGACTCTCCGGTTACCCCCGACGCGAGGCTTTTCCACGCAACCATTCTCGCACGGGATGCGGAAGGTCTCAGAAACCTGTACAGACTTGTCACATCGTCCCACATTGAGCACTTCCACCGCCACCCGAGGATCCCCAGAGATCTTCTGTGCTCGCTTCGCAGAGGGCTTCTCGTTGGGTCGGCATGCGAGGCGGGAGAGGTCTTCGGCATGGTTCTGGAAGGCGCCAGCGAGGAGGATCTCACCCGAACAGCCTCGTTCTACGATTTCCTCGAGATCATGCCGGCGGAAAACAACGCCTTTCTCGTAAGATCGGGAAGACTCGGATCCCTCGACGACGTTCGCGCTCTCAATGCACGCATCTATGAGCTGGGTAAGAGGTTGGGGATACCGGTGGTCGCCACAGGGGACGTCCACTTCCTCGACCCGGAGGACGAGGTCTTTCGCAGGGTCTTGATGGCTGGCCAGAACTACCAGGATGCAGATCTTCAGGCGCCGCTTTATCTCCGCACTACCGACGAGATGCTTGAGGAGTTCTCCTATCTGGGGGATGAGGCAGCTCGTGAGGTTGTGGTCTCGGGGCCCACGGGGATTGCCGAAAGAATCGAGGAGCTCTCCCCTGTCCCACATGAACTGGCCAGACCCGAGATCGAAGGCGCTGACGAGTCAGTGCGTTCTTCGGCTTATGCGCGCGCGACTGAACTCTACGGAGACCCTCTGCCAGGCATTGTCCGTGATAGGCTTGAGCGTGAGCTCAGGGCGATCATCGGGCACGGGTATGCAGTCATCTATGATATCGCCCGGAGGCTCGTACGGAAATCCATCGACAACGGGTACCCTGTCGGCTCCCGGGGTTCAGTAGGCTCGTCCCTCGTCGCAATGATGTGCGGAATCACGGAAGTAAACCCACTGCCCCCGCACTATCTATGTCGCAAGTGCAGGTTCAGCCAGTTCGACCACGGCCACCATGCCGCATCCGGGTACGATCTTCCCGCACGCACATGCCCGGTTTGCGGAGCGGTCCTGCACAAGGAAGGCCAGGGGATCCCCTTCGAGGTTTTCCTCGGATTTGAGGGTGACAAGGTACCTGACATCGACCTGAACTTCTCCGGGGAGTACCAGTCCGAGATACACAGGTACGCGGAAGAGCTCTTCGGGTCGGACCACGTGTTCCGCGCCGGGACCATCGCGACTATTGCGGAGAAGACCGCATATGGTTTCGTCCGGGCTTACGCGGAATCGCGAGGTCTTTCCCTTCGTTCGGCCGAGGTGTCGAGGCTTGCAAGGGGATGCTCGGGCGTGAAGCGGACAACAGGCCAGCATCCGGGGGGTGTGATGGTCCTACCCAGAGGCAGAGACATTCACGAATTCACACCGGTGCAGCATCCAGCGAACGACCGGGACTCGGCCACCGTCACGACCCACTTCGAATACAAGACGGTTCACGATTGCCTTCTCAAACTCGACCTCCTGGGCCACGACGACCCCACCATGATAAAGATGCTGGAGGACCTGACAGGGGTTCCCGCGTCGTCTGTGCCTATGGACGATCCGCAGACTATGTCGATCTTCTCCGGTGTCCAGGCTCTGGGCCTCACCCCGGAGCGGGCCGGGGCGAACGTCGGCACTCTTGGGATCCCCGAATTCGGGACGAAGTTCGTGAGGGGCATGCTCGAAGAGACTCGCCCGTCTACCTTTGCCGAGCTGGTAAGGATAAGCGGACTGTCTCACGGTACGGACGTGTGGCTCAACAATGCGCAAGAGCTCATAAGGACGGGCAAGGCCCGCCTGGCCGAGGTTATCTCGGTCAGAGATGACATCATGAACTGCCTGATAGATGCAGGGATGCCTCCGAAGGTTGCCTTTCGCATAATGGAGCGGGTGCGGAAGGGTAACGGTGTCTCTCCGGAGGACGCCGAGATCATGTCCCGGTACACCGTCCCTGAATGGTACGTCGACTCGTGCAACAAGATAAAATACATGTTCCCGAAGGCACACGCTGTCGCCTACGTAATGATGGCCTTCAGGATTGCCTTCTACAAGGTGCACTACCCCTTGGCCTTCTATGCGGCGCATTTCACCATAAGGGCATCGGAGTTCGATTCGTCTTTCGCGAGCATGGATGCTGCCTCGATGCGGGCGTTCATGGCCTCCATAGAGGCCAAGGTGGACGCAACGCCCCGCGAGAGGAACGTCGTTACAGTGCTGGAGGTCGCCAGAGAAGCACACGAACGGGGCGTACGCTTCGCTGGAGTGGATGTTCGCCGTTCGGACGCGACGAGGTTCACAGTGGAAGGCGATGCTTTGAGGTTGCCTTTGGTCACCGTGGCAACCCTGGGTGAAGCGGCTGCGGCGAGTGTGGTGGAGGCCAGGGCAGAGAGGCCTTTCTCATCAGTCCTCGACATCCGCGAGCGAACCCGGCTTACAAGGTCCCAAGTGGAGACACTCAGGGAGATCGGGGCGATCGGAGACCTGCCCGATACAGACCAGCTAAGCCTCTTCTAG
>JANLFS010000077.1 GCA_024655925.1 Bacillota bacterium
CAAGCGTAACCGATTCGAGGAAAGGGGGACTCCCCACTTCTTCTTGACTCAGACGCGCACCGCCCCGAGTTTGACTGCGTGCAGGACGTCAGGTATGATCATGTAGGAGTGCCACGAAATGACGACACTGACATCCCATTCGCCCCAGGAAACACTCCAGATCGGGGAGCGAATAGGCAGAAGGCTCGGCCCCGGTGATCTCGTGTGTCTTTCCGGCGACTTGGGGGCGGGCAAGACCTGTCTGGCCAGGGGCATTGCTAAGGCGCTCGGTGTCGACCCCGACACGGTAACCAGTCCTACGTTCGTGCTCGCTCAGGAGTACACCGGACGTGTTCCTGTGTACCACCTCGACCTGTACCGGCTGACCTCCGAGGCGTCCGTGGAAGAGGCGGGGCTTGACGAATACCTGGACTCAGATGGAGTTGCGATCGTGGAATGGCCTGGGGTATTCCCCGCCCTGGAACGCATGGAACGGCTGGAGATACGGGTCAGAATGGGGCCCGAGGATACGTTCCGCACACTTGAATTCGCCGCACATGGCCCCAGGTACTCAGCCTTTATGGAGGAGATAGGTCTTGCTGATCCTTGCGGTTGACACCTCGACCACGGTCGGAGGTGTCTCGCTTCTCAGGGACGGGGAACTTATGACAGAACAGATTATGAACGTCCGGAGGACGCATTCAGAGAGACTCATGTCCTCTGTGGAGGCTGCTCTTTCGGCGACTGGGTGTTCCCCGCAGGATCTTGATTGCGTGGCGGCGTGTATTGGGCCGGGTTCCTTTACCGGCGTTCGCATTGGGGTTGCCGCGGCCAAAGCCCTGGCGTGGGCAGTTGGGGTTCCTGCGATCGGTGTCCCCGGCCCTGACGCCCTCGCTTACGGACGGACGGGCGATGCCGACGATCAAATCTGGGCATTGATAGACGCGAGACACGGGCGCTGTTACACCGCGGCATTCAAACCGTCGAGAGCGGGCCGCGCTGGCGAGAGGATGACTCCGTATTCTCTGCAGAGACTCGATTCCATACTCCTTGAGGCTGGAAAATCCCGTGGGAGGTGCATATTTGTCGGGGATGGGGCTGCAATGCACAGGGAGGCGATTCTGTCCGGCCTGGGCGATCAGGCGGTGATCCCGCCTGATGCTCTTCTTGTGCTCAGGCCAGCGCAGGTCGGCCTGGTTGCAGCCGAACTCATCTCCTCCGGCGAGGAGGGAGACCCGGCGACCATGGTCCCGATGTACCTCAGGGAGTCAGAGGCCGAGGTCAAGCTCCTTGGCGGGGAGTTGTAAGAGATGAGAATGGAGATAGAGCTGATGACCATGGCTGACCTGGACCGGGTATCAGAGATAGAGCGCCTCTCTTTCTCTTCACCGTGGCCGCGATCGGCATTCGCAGACGAACTCACCCGGAACGAGCAGGCGCAGTACGTCGTGGCGAAGGCGGCAGACGGTGGCGTCATGGGATACGCTGGCATGTGGCTGATATGCGATGAAGCCCACGTGACCAATGTGGCAGTTCACCCCGGCTACCGCCGCAGCGGAGTGGGCCGGGCGATGATGGCGGCCTTGATGCGGTTGGCCCGGGCCAGGGGTGCGCGCCGGATGACACTCGAGGTTAGAGTGTCCAACCATGGCGCGCAAGCGCTATACATGTCTCTCGGTTTTGAGCCTGCGGGGATACGGCCCCGGTACTACGAGGACAACAAGGAGGACGCCCTCATAATGTGGGTGGAGGACCTCGATGCCGCACTTGAGGCCGTGGACTCGTGCGAGGGCCGCGCGGAAGGGAGGCGGCCACTCGGTGTCGATTGACCGGCTCGTCCTCGGAGTCGAGACCAGTTGTGATGAGACGTCCGCCGCAGTGGTGGCGGGCGGGCGCCGCGTGCTGTCGTCTGTTGTCGCATCTCAGATCGATGTACACATGAGGTTCGGTGGAGTCGTCCCGGAGATTGCATCAAGAAAGCACATTGAGGCCATCATCCCTGTCCTGGACGAGGCTGTGACCCGTGCCGGGATCGACAAATCCGAGATTGGCGGAGTTGCGGCCACCTACGGCCCCGGGCTTGTGGGGGCACTCCTCGTGGGACTCTCCGCGGCCAAGGCGATCGCGTTGGGAATCGGGGCTCCGTTTGTGTGCGTGAACCATGTGGAAGGCCACATCTACGCCAACTTCATCGCCCACCCTGGACTCGAGCCACCCGTGCTCTGTCTTACAGTCTCGGGAGGGCACACGGAACTGATTCTCATGCAGGCCCACGGAGAGTATGAGGTTCTCGGCAGGACTCGGGACGACGCGGCCGGAGAGGCGTTCGACAAGGTCGCCCGCGTCATGGGCCTCCCATACCCGGGCGGACCAGCCCTCGAGCGTCTGGCAAGAGATGGTGACCCTGAAGCCATAGAGTTCCCAAGGTCTCACGTGGCAGGGAGCCCTATGGATTTCAGTTTCAGCGGGCTCAAGACCGCTGTCATCAACTACCTGCACCGGGCGGAGCTGAGGGGCGACGAGGTCAACCTTCCAGACGTAGCAGCCGCGTTTCAGAAGGCTGTGGTGAGTGTCCTCGTGGACAGAGTCCGGCTCGCCGTGGTCGCCGCTGGGGTCCCCCGAGTCGCGGTCTCCGGCGGGGTGGCGGCCAACCTGGCGCTCAGGTCAGCGTTGGAGGCGGAAGGTGCTGCGTGTGGCTTCTCTGTGCTTTACCCGCCATTGGAGTTGTGCACCGACAATGCCGCGATGATTGCATCCGCAGGTTTCTTCCGGCTCGAGCGGGGTATCGTATCCCCGATGTCTGCCAACGCCGAACCTGGGGCCAGGCTGCCACGTTCGGGAGGATAAGAAGACAGGCACGTCGAATTGTGACGGATGAAGAGAGAACGCGTGCCGGAGGCTTTGAACATGACCGGTTCAGAGAATGGTGTCATCAGGGGATTCGATGCCGGAACCACGCGCCGGCCCAGCCGGAAGTGGGCTGTTGTGGTTCTTCTTGTTTTCGCGGTTTTCGCTGTCTCCGGTTACCTGACTCTGAGGTGGGCTACGGCCCTTCCAACTCCCGGCGACTCCCTGAATATTCTGCTGTTGGGAGAGGACATAACATACGCGCCGAACGGCACTGCCCAGGATGGCCCAGGCAGGACCGACACAATGATTCTAATGGTCGTGCCCAGGCGAGGGACAGGGGCCACTCTCATTTCCATCCCCCGTGACACCCTGGTGAGCCTACCCGGGCACGGGGTACGCCGGATCAATGCCGCCACGATTCTCGGCGGTACTGCCTTGGCCAGGGCCGCAGTGTCCAACCTTCTCGGCTTGGAAGTGCACAGGCACATGATTGTGGACTTCAACGGGTTCGAGAAGATCGTGGATGCGGTGGGAGGCGTCGAGATCGTGGTCGACAAGCGCATGAAGTACACTGATGTGGCGGGAGGGTACTCCATAGACCTTGCGCCCGGGGTTCACATGATGGACGGGCGAACCGCCCTCAGCTATGTTCGATATCGTCACGATGCACTGGGTGACATTTCTCGAGCCGGCAGGCAGCAGCAGTTCATGAAGGCCGTCCTGGGCAAGCTCGCTTCCTGGGAAGGATTGCGGGAGTCACGGCGCATTCTCTCCATCGTGCGTGAATACACGCAGACGGATCTCACCACCCGCGAGATGGTGGCGATCGGGTGGCGGTTCCGAGCGCTGGGAGGCACCGTGCTCGAGACCGCGACCCTCCCCGGGCGGTTCCGGGGGGCTTACTGGGAGCCGGACCCGGAAGGTATCCGAGCCCTGGTTCAGTCTGTGCGCTCACCCAAGTGAGGTCCATCGAAAGGGGAACTATCATGCGAGTCGATGTTTCCTTGGCGCCCGGGGAAATCACGGCGAAAGACGCACAGCACTCTGTTGTGGTGGTCATAGACGTACTCAGAGCCACCAGCACCATAGCGATTGCTCTCGCCAACGGGTGCGAGGAGGTTATCCCGACGGAGAGCATAGAAGAAGCCATCACCATAGCCCGGGGCTACCAGCGATCCGACTACCTACTGGGCGGTGAGCGCAAGGGCGAGATGGTGAACGGGTTCGACCTCGGCAACTCCCCGCTTGAGTACACCCCAGCGAGAGTGCAAGGCAAGAAGATAATCCTGACGACGACCAACGGGACACGGGTCATCAAGGAATACTGTGCGGCCCGGGACATTCTGATTGGGTCCTTCCTGAACGCGGATGCAGTTGTCGATGCGTGTATCCAGCATGGCGCGGATGTGGTCCTTGCGTGTGCAGGCCGAGAGGGACGGTTCGGGATGGAAGACGCGCTGTGCGCGGGTCTTCTGGCGTCATCACTCGCGGTGCGGGCACGGGCGGACCTCTCGGACTCAGCGCGCGCCGCGGCCGTGCTGTATGATAGAGGCAAGCCATCTTTGACGGACGAGTTCCTCCGGAGCGAACACGGGGCCTACCTCGCGAGCATAGGGTTCGAGGAGGACGTCAGGATGTGCGCAGACATATCGCGGCTGGACGTGGTTCCGAAGGTATTCGATCGGAGGGTCATCCGCAGGTCCACAACGTCGCAGAGGAGTGAGTAGGCCTCATGCATGATGTATCAGCGGATGGCGTGGTCACGTGGGAGGACGTGTGTGCTTGCGGTGGGTGTCCGAGCCAGGAGAGGATGGCGAGGGGTCCGATCGCAGTGATCGAGTGTCTGCAGGAGATACCGTGTAACCCCTGTGAGACCGGGTGCCCTTTCGGAGCTATCACCGTGGGAGATCCCATAACCCGTCTTCCAGTCCTTGATGCTGAGGCATGCCGAGGGTGCGGAAGATGCATCCCAGCCTGCCCCGGGCTTGCCATCTTCATGGTGGACATGAGCAAGCCAGGCGGGTCTGCCACCGTATCCTTCCCCTATGAGTATCTCCCTGTACCGGAGGCAGGGGATCACGTCAGGGCGACTGACCGGGCAGGCCGAGAGATCTGCGACGCAAAGGTGGTCGACGTGAAAAGGCCGAAGAGTTACAATAAGACTGCGGTGATAACTATAGAGGTTCCGAAAGCCCTGGCCCACGAGGCACGGGGGATCGCGTTGGCGTGGCGGCAGCGCTGATCTGGGCCATCGGCTACTCGGACGAGTTGTCACCCCGGCAGGTCAAGAACAGACAGGCCGGTCCCGGCCGCGAAAAGGGGACCGGCCTTTCAGGTTGACAAGGGAGGCGTAGGGCGGATGCCAGTGCAGGGCGGAGCGAGCATCACAGACGACATCCAGGAAGTCATTGTCTCGAAGGAGCAGATCGACGAGAAGGTCGGAGCACTTGGGCGCCAAATATCTCAGGATTACGAAGGATCGGAGCTTCTCCTGGTCTGTATCCTCAAGGGCGCTCTGGTTTTCACGGCTGATCTCATGAGGAGCATCACCGTACCGATACACACTGACTTCATGGCAGTCACGAGTTACGGGGCGGCTACGAGGTCGTCTGGTGTTGTGAAGATAGTCAAAGACCTCGATATTCCTATTGAAGGCAAACATGTGTTGATAGTGGAAGATATTATCGACACTGGGCTCACTCTGAACTACCTCCTTTCAAACCTCAGGAGCCGAAAACCAGCGTCTGTCCGGGTCTGCACTCTCCTGGACAAGCCTGAGCGGCGCGAAGTGCCCATCACTCCCGACTATAACGGGTTCTCCATTCCAGACAGGTTTGTGGTGGGGTACGGTCTGGACTACCGGGAGAAATACCGGAACCTGCCCTTCGTCGGGGTCCTGAAGGAGTACGTGTGGAATGGGGGGGCATCCAAATGAACTCCCCCCGTGTGCTCGTGATGGATTTCGGATCTCAGTATGTGAACCTCATAGCCCGCCGGGTCCGGGAGCTGCGGGTCCACTGCGAGATCGTGCCTCACTCTTTGAGTGCGGAGGAGATGGCGAGAACGCTTCCCTCTGCGATCATCATGTCGGGTGGACCTGCAAGCGTATATGAGCAGACTGCCCCAAAGTGCGATCCTGGGATCTTCGACCTCGAGATTCCAGTGCTCGGGATCTGTTATGGAATGCAGCTTGCGGTCATGGCCCTAGGCGGCGAGGTCAGGAGGGCTGAGAGACGCGAGTACGGGCCGGCGGAAGTGGAATTGGACCCGGAATGCCAGCTCTTCGATGGTGTTCCGTCGCCTACTTCAGTGTGGATGAGCCACGGGGACTCCGTTGCCTCACTCCCCCCGGGGTTCCGAGTTGCCGCCCGGTCCGCCAACACCCCCGTCGCCGCGATCGAGGATCCGCAGAGGCGAATCTATGGAGTGCAGTTCCACCCCGAGGTTGTGCACACCGCCCACGGCCGCGAAATCCTCGCGAACTTCCTCTTGCGTATCTCGGGGCTGCCGGGTGATTGGACTCCTGGATCATTCATCGAGGAAACCATCGCGGCCATCAGGAGGCAGATCGGTGACGATCGCGCGGTCTGCGCCCTATCCGGCGGGGTGGACTCGTCTGTCGCGGCCCTTCTTACGGCGCGTGCCATCGGCGACCGGCTCACTTGCATCTTTGTCAATCACGGCCTCCTCAGGAAAGGAGAACCCGAGGAGGTGGAGAAGGTCTTCCGGGGCCACTTCCACCTGAATCTCGTGGTGGTGGACGCACGCGAGAGGTTTCTTTCCAGGCTCGCAGGGATCGAAGATCCTGAGGCTAAACGGCGGGTGATCGGCGAGGAGTTCATAAGGGTCTTCGAGGAGGAGGCGGCTCGCCTGGGCGACTTGCGGTTCTTAGTCCAGGGCACCCTTTACCCCGATGTGATAGAGAGCACTGCCAAGGACACGGGTCCGGCCGCCAAGATCAAGACCCATCACAACGTCGGGGGACTTCCTGAGGACCTCAAGTTCGAACTGGTGGAGCCTCTGCGCCTTCTCTTCAAGGATGAGGTAAGGCTGATCGGTGCAGAGCTCGGGCTTCCCGATACGATACTTGGAAGGCACCCGTTCCCAGGCCCTGGGCTGGCAGTCAGGGCTCTAGGAGAGGTGACGGCGGAGCGGATCGAGATTCTCCGGGAGGCGGATGCGATAGTCACGGAGGAGATCAGCCGGGCGGGGCTCTATTCCGACGTGTGGCAGGCGTTTGCGGTTCTTCCCACCGGACGGAGTGTCGGTGTGATGGGAGACGGCCGCACTTACTCGTACTTCGTCGTGGTCCGCGCTGTTGTGAGCGAGGATGGCATGACTGCGGACTGGGCCAGGCTCCCCCATTCCGTCCTCGAGAGGATCTCTTCCAGGATTGTCAACGAGGTCGCAGGGGTGAACCGGGTAGTCTATGACATCACCTCCAAGCCACCTGCGACCATCGAATGGGAGTAGGGAACGAACTTGGCTCTGTATGTGAACGATGAGGGGGTGGGCTCCGTCCCCACACCCCAGGCCACTGCGGTAGGCAAGTCCATACTTGCCGACCTCTCGCTCCTAGGCATCTGTGTCATATGGGGGACCAGTTTTGCGATAGTCAAGTCAGTCGTCCGAGGGTTCGACCCCGCTGCATTCATAGCGGCCAGGTTTATCGTGGCAACGCTGCTCATAGGTATTGTGGCAGGGCCGCGACTCCGCCGGCTAAGCCTCCGGACTCTGGCGGCTGGAGCTGTTCTTGCGGTGCCCCTGTTCGTTGGGTTTCTCACGCAGACCCTGGGCCTGGCCGCAACCACTGCGTCGAAAGCCGGGTTCATCACTGGCATGCACGTTGCCTTCACCCCATTTCTCGCCTTCGTCGTACTCGGCAAGCGGGTCCGAGTCTGGGCGGCGATCGGAGTCTCCATGGCTGTAGTGGGCCTCGGAATGCTGAGTCTGGATGGTTCGGTCAGGCCGGCCCAAGGTGATCTTCTCGTCTTGGCCTGCGCCTTTGCTTTTGCAGTCCACATTGTCCTTCTGGGCAAGTACTCGCCCCAGTCTGACGGCGTCCTCTTAGCTTTCACGCAGATGGCGTGGGTCACCGTGATCGCCTGCATGTTCGCTGGGCCAGACCTTCGGGACCTTGCAGGCTTCGGACGGGAAGCTGCCCTCTCAGCAGTCTACCTGGGCGCAACTGGGACTGCACTTGCGTACCTCGTCCAGACTGTGGCCCAGAAATACACCCCGCCCACTCGCGCAGCGCTCATCTTCCAGATGGAACCGGTCCTTGCAGCGCTGTTCGCAAACCTTTGGCTCGGGGAAGCTATGAGCGCCAGGCAGTTTGCGGGAGCTGGCCTGATACTCGCGGGCATACTCGTCTGCCAGGTCGGGGACCTGAGATTCGCGCGGGAGGGATGACGACTTGACAGTTCTTGAGGTGGCTCTGGACACTGCGCGTCGCGCGGGCGCGACTTATGCGGACGCGAGGTCCGTCCGCCTCACCGAAGAGGCGCTCAGAGTGAAGAATGGCGCGGTGGAGCACGCCGCAGGCAATGTGTCCAAAGGTATTGGAGTGCGAGTCATTGCGGGCGGCTCCTGGGGGTTCGCAGCTGGAAGTATTGTGACAGAGTCTCAGGCGGCGGCGCTTGCCGCGCGGGCGGTGGAGATCGCTCAGGCTTCGGCACTGTCCAAGAAGGCCGATGTGGTTCTGGCTCCCGAGACTCCTGTGGTCGCGGAATGGCACGGGCCGTGCGAGGTCGATCCATGGAAGGTCAGCCTCGGGCAGAAGGTCGACCTTCTGCGAGAGGCATGTGCGCGGGCACGATCTGGGGGCCCTGACGTGAGAGTAGTGATGGGGACCATGTCTTTCGTCCGCGAGGAGAAGACGTTTGCCAGCACTGAAGGCGCCTACATCACACAGTCGTTAGTGGCGAGCGCAGCGGGAGTGTCGGCGATCGCCGTCGGTTCAGGAGAGGTGCAGATCAGGTCATACCCCGGGACGTTTGAGGGCAACGTCCGCTCCGCAGGCTACGAGTGGGTTGAGTCTTTGGACCTGCCCGGGCACGCCAGGAAGGTCGGCGAGGAAGCACAGTCGCTTATCACTGCCCAGCAGTGTCCATCCATGACGACCACCTTGGTTCTTGGCACAAACCAGCTTGCGCTGCAGATCCATGAGTCCTGCGGCCACCCGACGGAGTTGGACCGTGTGCTCGGAACGGAAGCCTCATACGCTGGCACCAGTTTTCTTACCCCAGATATGCTGGGGTCGTTCCGGTATGGCTCGGACCTGGTGAACCTGACTGCCGACGCCACACTCCCGGGCGGGCTCGGGACCTTCGGGTACGACGATGAAGGAGTGCCGGCGGCCCGCACGCCCCTGGTTCGTCACGGGGTTTTCGTGGGGTACCTCACATCGAGAGAGACCGCATCCAGGTTCGGCATGAGGAGCAACGGAACGATGAGGGCGACCGGGTGGGACCGCATGCCCCTCATCCGCATGACCAACATATCCCTGGAGCCCGGGCCCGAGAGCCTGGAGTCCCTCATCCGTGGGACAGACGACGGCGTCTTCATGGACGGCATAAAGAGCTGGAGCATCGATGACCGCAGGGTGAACTTCCAGTTCGGCACGGAGATCGCGTGGCGGATCAGACGCGGCGAGCTGGCAGAGGTCCTCAAGAACCCGACTTATACCGGTATTACCTACGAGTTCTGGAGGTCATGCGACGGTATAGCCGGCCCGGACGAGTGGGTGTTATGGGGAGTCCCCAACTGCGGGAAGGGGCAGCCCACCCAGATCGCCAGGGTCGGCCACGGTGCGTCCCCCGCCAGATTCCGCAACGTGAGGGTAGGTGTGGGCCGATGGTAGGGAAAGATCGTGCTTATGCCATTCTCGATGCCGCACTGGCGGCATCGCTGGCCGACATGACTGAGGCAGTTCTGCTGGGGGTGAGCGATGGCCTTACGAGGTTCGCCAATTCCGAGATTCACCAGAATGTCGTGGTAGAAGACGCGGCACTGACAGTCAGGGCGATCCTGGGCAGCAGGGAAGGCCGTGCCACCACGAACGAGCTGGACCCGGACTCGGTGGCGCGAGCAGTGGCAAGAGCGGCTGAGATTGCGTCAATGCAACCAGACAACCCTGAGTTCCCGGGGCTTCCGGAGCCCTCGGCGTATCAGGACACAGGTGGGTTTGATCAGCGCACCGCGACCTGTTCACCGGTGGAACGCGCCCGGCGGGCCGGGATGGCGATCGCCATGGCGGACTCTATCGGAGCATCCGCATCAGGCTCCCTGAGGACCCGGGTGCGCGAGATCGCAGTGGCCAACTCCAACGGAGTGTACGCTTGGACGGCCGGAACTGACGCCACCTTCGTCACTGTGGTAATGGGGAAGACCGGGTCAGGCTACGCCATCGGAGCGAGTGGACGGCTTGACGCACTGGACCTCGAGGAAATGGGCAGACGTGCCGTGGACAAGTGCATCAGCAGTGAGGCCCCTGGGGACCTTGAACCTGGGGAGTATGTGGCGATCCTCGAACCACCTGCTGTCGCCACCATGTTGGAAATGCTCGCATACATGGGCATAAACGGAGCGGCTTACTTGGAGGGGCGCAGCTACGCCAGCGGGAGGATGGGACAGCCCGTTACGAGCCCGATGATCTCCATAGAGGACGATGGATTGGACCCGGACAGCGTCCCCATACCCTTCGATTTTGAGGGAGTCCCCCGCAGGCCGGTCCGGATCATCGACCAGGGAGTGGTCTCGGGGATGGTCTTCGACCGGATGGCTGCGAAGAGGGCAGGCGCGGAGCCGACCGGGCATGCTCTTCCCGGGTCGGCGCTCCGAGGCGGGTTCCCTCTTCACCTGAGGTTAGCCCCGGGCGACTCGTCGGTAGAGAAGATGATCCAGTCTACCGACAGGGGAGTCCTGGTCACGAGGTTCAACTATGCGAACCCCATCCACCCTCAGAAAACGGTGTTCACCGGGATGACCCGTGACGGCACCTTCCTGGTGGAAGGAGGGCGGATCACCCGACCTCTGAGAAACCTGCGGTTCACCGACTCGATACTCGGGGGTGTGTTGGCCCACACCGACCTGATCTCGAGGGACACTGCCCTGATACCAGTCCTGGACAGCCAGGGCTTCTACAAGGTCCCAGCGCTCAGGACCACGAAGCTCAACTTCACTGGGGCAACCGCATGAATAGGAGCTGATTTCGGGAAGATGGATTCGAACACCGGCGGGAAGAAGATACGCGTGAGGATTGCGCCGTCACCGACAGGCAACTGCCATGTGGGCACGGCCAGGACTGCCCTGTACAACATGCTTTTCGCAAGGAAGTACGGGGGCAAGTTCATTCTGAGAATTGATGACACAGACCTCAAGCGGAGCACGAAGGAGTCTGAGGAAGGAGTCCTGGAGGGTCTTCGCTGGCTTGGAATAGAGTGGGACGAGGGCCCTGATATCGGCGGGCCGTACGCTCCTTACAGGCAGATGGAACGGAGACACACCTACGAGGAGGCTGCACGCAGACTGCTGGAGGAAGGTCACGCCTACCGCTGTTACTGCAGTCCTGAGGAGCTTGAGGCTGAGCGGAAGGCTGCGATCGCCATGGGCAAGTCGCCGCGGTACTCCGGAAAGTGTCGGGAGCTCTCGCATGCGGACCAAGAGAGGTTGGTGCGGGAGGGCAGGCGCCCTGTTGTGAGGTTGCGAGTGCCCGAGGTGATGCTCTCGTTTTCTGACTTGCTTCGCGGTTACCAGTCGAAGGACATGGCGGAGCGCGGGGACTTCGTGATAGTGAAGTCTGATGGAAGCCCAGTGTACAACTTCGCTACCGTGGTGGATGAGCACCTGATGGACATCAGCCACGTCTTGCGTGCTGTGGAGCACCTGACGAATACTTTTGACCAGCTTGCCGCGTATCACGCTCTCGGGTGGGATCCCCCGGAATTTGGACACCTCACACTCATGCTCAACCCTGACCGGACCAAGATCTCGAAGCGCGCGGGGGCTGTGTACATCGGCGAGTACCGCGACATGGGATACCTCCCCGAGGCAGTCCTGAACTTCCTCGCGCTCCTGGGCTGGAACCCCGGAACTGATCAGGAACTCTTCAGCCTTTCTGAACTGGTCGACGCCTTCTCTGTTGAGACCCTGTCCAGGTCGGATGCGATTTTCGATGTGAAGAAACTCGACTGGTTCAATGGTGTTTACATCCGAAGCCTGACTATCCCGGATCTCGCGGCCAGGGTCAGGCCGTTTCTCGAAGACGCCGGATTCGACATCTCCGACCAGGACTACCTCGAGAAGGCTGTGTCCTTGGTCACGGACAGGCTGTCCAAGCTGACAGATGCCCCCGAGAAGCTGGGGTTCTTCTTTGTCGAAGACATCGACATCGACCCGAATGCCTTCGGCACGAAGGCCAACCTGCCCCGGGCTGAGATCGCCAGGATGGTCCGGGCGTCCGCTGACGCGCTTTCGGGCATCGGGGAATGGACCCACGAGTCAATCGAGACCGCACTCAGGGCGACCGCGGAGTCGTCGGGCTGGAAAGCCGGGGAGCTTCTGATGCAGGTAAGGATCGCCATTACGGGCCGAAGGGTGACCCCGCCGCTTTTCGAGAGCCTGGTGGTTCTTGGCCGGGAGAGGTCCCTCGCGCGGCTGCGCGCCGCCCAGCGGGTGCTGGAGGCGTAATCGCATGACTGTCGATCTCCTGCAGGACCTCAATCCCCCACAGCGGGAAGCCGTCACCTGCACTGAAGGCCCTCTTCTCATCCTTGCAGGGGCGGGCAGCGGGAAGACGAGAGTCCTCACTCACAGGGTGGCCCATCTGATAGCCGGGCGCGGGGTGGCGCCTTACCACATACTCGCGGTCACGTTCACCAACAAGGCCGCGGAGGAGATGCGGTCAAGAGTCACCGAGCTTGCGGGGAGGGCAGGACAGTATGTGTGGGTGTCCACCTTCCACTCGCTGTGCGCGCGCATCCTGCGGCAAGAGATCGAACATCTCGGGTTCAAGCGGGGATTCACGATCTACGATGAGTCCGACCAGGTCACGGCGGTCAGGCGATGCATGAGAGAGCTGAACGTTTCGGGGGACATGTACAGGCCCCAGGCCGTGCTAGCCGCGGTGAGTTCCGCCAAGAACGACTTGGTCGGCCCGGATGAGTACCACGCGTCCGCTCGGGATGTCCGGGAGAGGACCATTGCCTCCATCTACCGGAGGTACCAGGAGATTCTCCGGGCCCAGAATGCGGTGGATTTCGACGACCTCATCATGCTCTCCGTAAGGCTCTTCCGGGAGCATCCAGAGGTCCTCGGAGCCTACCAGGACAGGTTCAGGTACATCATGGTCGACGAGTACCAGGACACGAACCACGCCCAGTACATCCTGGTCAAGCTGCTCGCCTCAGGCCATCGGAATCTCTGCGTGGTGGGGGACGATGACCAGTCGATCTACGAGTGGCGGGGTGCGGACATTCGCAACATCCTCGATTTCGAGCGGGACTACCCCGAGGCGCACGTGGTCAAGCTCGAGCAGAATTACCGGTCAACCAAGAACATTCTCGATGCCGCGAACCGCGTGATAGCGCACAACGTAGGCAGGAAGAGCAAGTCCTTGTGGACGTCGCGGGAGCCGGGGCAAAGGGTCTTCCATTACCAGGCGGAGAACGAGAAAGACGAGGCGCGGTTCATCGCGGACGAAGTCCAGAGGCTGACCAGGGGAGGTCAGGCGTCTTTCGGGGACTTTGCGGTCCTCTACCGCATGAATGCGCAGTCCCGCGCCATCGAGGAAGTCCTGCTCAACCGGGGCATCCCCTACAGGATCGTAGGAGGGCTGAAGTTCTACGAACGACGGGAGGTCAAGGATGTCCTGGCGTACCTCAGAGTTGTCTACAACCCCGATGACGATGTGAGTGTGGAGAGGATCATCAACGTTCCCAAGCGCGGCATAGGGGAGTCCACTCTAGCGGTGGCGAGGGCGCTTGCGGCGGAGGAGGGTGCGTCTCTTTACCGCGGTGTCGTGCTGGCCTCCACGTCGGAGAGAGTGCCCGCACGCGCAAGAAGAGCTCTCTCCGGGTTCATCAGTGTCATCGAATCCCTCGTAAGCAAGCGCGGGCAGGTCACTGTCTCGGAGATGGTCGAGGCTATCCTGGACGACACAGGGTACGTTCGCGAACTTGAGGCGGAGCGGACTGTGGAGGCGGAATCGAGAATCGAGAACCTTCGGGAGATGCTCTCGGTCACCAGGGAGTTTGAGGCCAGGCAGACTGCATTTGCACAAGACTCGGGAACGATTGGGGCGGGTGGTGCGCCGGGCGTCCCGGATACACCGGAGTCATCCGCGGCAGCCAGGCTAGCAGGCGGCCCGTCAGACATAGGGACGTTCCTGGAGGAAGTGGCGCTCCTCACCGATCTGGATCGGACAGTTGTGGGAGGCGATTCTATGACCCTGATGACCCTGCATTCCGCGAAGGGGCTCGAATTCCCAACTGTGTTCATAGCAGGTGTCGAGGAGAACATATTCCCGCTCGGAAGGTCGGTTTCCGACCGGCGTTCCCTGGAGGAGGAGCGGCGCCTGTGCTATGTGGGAATCACAAGGGCGCGCGACAGGCTCTACCTACTCCACGCGGCCAACAGAACAATCTATGGGCAGACTGTGGCTAACCCGCCGTCTCGGTTCCTTTCTGAAATACCCGATGACCTGCTCGCAGACGCTTGGGAAGAGCGGTTTGCCGTGTCCCGGGTTGCATGTGCGAGACACGACGGGACCGAGTATGGGGAGGGAGACAGGGTGTGGCATGCGAAGTTCGGAGAGGGTGTGGTGGTTGCGATCAGCCCGAGCGGGCGTGACCATATAGTGGACATAGCCTTCCCCGGACAGGGGATCAAGCAATTCGCTCTGAGCTTTGCGCCACTTCGGAAACTGTGATCACGGGACTGGAGGTGTGACAGGTGTCAGACGCCGCCGGACGGGTTGCGTGGCTTCGACAGGAGATCCGCCGCCACAACCACCTCTACTACGCGCTGGATGCGCCGGAGATCACCGATGATGAGTATGACG
>JANLFS010000078.1 GCA_024655925.1 Bacillota bacterium
CACCCGCGGCGAGACCAACCGCGTCGGTGACCAGACCTGGGGTGAAGAGGCACACGGAAGAGACAAGGGCCAGCGCCCTCTCGAACACCCCAATCCGCCCGAAAAGGTAACCTATGACCGCTACAGCGAACATCGGTATGCTCAGCAGGTAGCTCGCCACGAGGTAGATGGTGTCGTGAGCAGCCCCCATGGTCAGGATCTCAGGGAAATACACAAACGCAAAGGGGATTACCAGGAGGAACATCCCGTATTTGAGCGCGTTCAATCCGGTTTTCATGGGGTCTGCCTCCGCAATCGCGGCCGCCGCGAAGGCGGATATGCACACAGGAGGCGTGATGTTCGAGATCGTGGCGGTGTAGAAGCACACGAGATGGGCCACGATCTGGTTGACCCCAAGGACCATGAGGGCCGGGGCGGCGACCACCGAAAGCACGAGGTAGGAGGAGGTTGTCGTCAGTCCCATGCCAAGGATGATCGAGACGATGGTTACCAGTACGACTGCAACTAGCAAGTTGCCCGCGGATAGCTGGATCAGAAGGGCGGAGAACTTCGGACCGAGGCCCCCGAGGACGATGCCTCCCATTATGAGGCCGAGGGTCCCGACAGTGGCCCCGGTGGATATCGAGTTCTTTCCGCCTATCGCGAGCGCATCCCAGATATCCCGAGCTGACATCCTAGTCTCCCTGCGGACCCAGCTTAAGGCGACGGTGGAAACACATCCAATGAACGCCGCAAGGCTGGGAGAGTAGCCGCGGAACATAAAGTAGAAGATCAGTACGAGGGGTATGGCGAAATGCCAGCCCTGACTGAGCGTCTTCCAGAAGTCCGGGATCTCCTCTTTGGGAAGTCCCAAGGCTCCTGTCTTCAATGCCTGCAGATGTACGTTCCAGCCAACGGAGTAGAAGTACAGCAAAGCGGGAATCACATTCATCATGGCGATCCGGAAATACGGGGTCTCCGTGAACGATGCCAGGAGGAACACCCCGGCACCCATGATGGGCGGCATAAACTGCCCGCCGGTAGACGCGACCGACTCTATGGCCCCGGCCTCTTCACCTTTGTACCCCACTCTCTTCATAACGGGGATTGTAAAGGTGCCGGTTCCCACCACATTCGCAACGGAGCTGCCGGATATCGACCCAAACAGGGCACTCGAGACCACTGCGACTTTGGCGGGCCCGCCGATCCAGCCCCCGGTGGCGGCACACGCAAGGTTGATGAAGAACTCTCCGCCGCCGGATTTCTGCAGGAAGGCCCCGAAGATGATGTAAGGGAATATGTACGTCGCGAACGTGTCAGCCACGACTCCGAATATCCCCTGCATGTCGGAGTAGACGAACTCCACTATCCTGCTCCACTGGAACCCAGGGTGGGCGAGGATGCCCGGGAGGTATCTCCCGAAGTAGAGCTGGACCAGGAAGATGACACCCAGGGCCACCAGGAGGTTGCCTATGGCTCTCCTGGTGATCTCCAGGCACACAATCACCGCAATGACACCGAACCAGAAGTCATAAAGGTTCGGATCGCTGCACCTGTACCGGGCGTAGGAGCTGTACGTCGTCATCCAATAGACCATTGAAAGGGCCGCGACCACAATCAGGAAGCAGTCCCAATAAGTCACCCGCCCTTTCGGAGACTTGCGGGTGGCGGGGTACATCATGAATCCAAGGACGAAAGTGAACAGGAGGTACATCCCTCTATGCGTCTCTGTCGATAGGATTCCGAACCCGGCCGTATAGAGGTAGAATCCCGCGAATAGTGCAGCCGCGGTGTTGAACAGCAACAAGGTGCTGCCAGACAGCTTCCTCGTACGCGGCTCGAATTTCTTCGCTACGGCGTTTTTCATCACCCGTCCTCCTTCGTTCCATCGCCGCCGGATGCCCGGCGGATGCGGCGGGCGCCGCAAGCGGGGCTCTGCTCAACCCGTGGCCAGGCGCCCGCCTCTCGGAGTCCAGCTAGCCACGGGTTACGGAATCGGGATACCCATTTCCCTGTAGAACTTCTCGGCTCCTGGGTGGAGCGGGATGCCCAGTCGCTTCAGTTCGTCCAGGTCAGGGTCTATTTCCTTCCACAACGGGTAACCGTCCTCGAGTCGTTTCCTGTTCGCAGGCTCGTACATGGTTTTCAGAACCTGGTACACTGTGTCAGCGGGCACTCTCTCGTGGGCGTACCACAGTATGGACACGAAGAACGTGGGAACCGGTTCAGTCATGCCCTTGTATGTAGCCGGGGACATGTAGCCTTTCCAGAAATACGGCGCACGCTGGGACGCCACAATCTTCGCAATCTCCTCGTCAGTCATGGGGATCACGTAGATGTCGGCTGTCTCCGCAAGCTCCGTGACTGCCCCGGATGGTGCGCCGCTTTGGCCGAGCGCATGAATCCTGCCTTCCTTGACATCGCGGCCGGCGTCGGCGAAGGACATATAGCGGGTGTCGGCCTTGATTCCCAGGGCCTCAAAGGTGAGCAAAGAGTTGTAAGCCGCGCCCGACCCGGCGGTTCCAATGGCTACCTTCTTCCCCGCGAGGTCCGACATGGTCTTGATCCCGGTCTTCTTCAGGGTGACGAAGTAGTGAGGACTGTTATACACCTTCCCGATCGCACGCAGTTGCGTTGCTTTTTGGCCCCCGAAAGGCCCTTCGCCGTTCAGCGACTCCCAAACATTGGAGGCATGTGAGATCCCGAAGTCAAGCTCGCCTTTCATCAACCGCTTGAGGTTGTCGACAGAGGCGCCGGTGGCCACGTTGGTCGCGATCACGTTGGGCATCTTCTCGGTAAGCAGCGTCGTCAAGACCCCGAATACATAGTAGAAGACCCCGCCGGGACTACTCCCACCAAACTGTAGGAACGTACGCTCGGGTGCCGCGGAGCTTCCCATGGCTGCCGCGAAGATGAGTGCCGACGCCACCAACACTGAAACCAGCCTGTACCTAGCCCCTCTCATGTTGGTGATCCTCCCTTCTTTTCTGATGCCTCTTTCGGAGTCAGCCGTTCCAAGCTCGCTGGCATATGGTCCTTACCTGGTCCAGCGTAGGCTTGCGCGGGTTCGTCGCCAACAGTCTCTTGTTGTCCATCGCGTCCTGCGCCAGAGTATCCAATGCGCTATCTGGAATACCAAGGTCCTTCAACGACGGGGGAATGTCGAGATCCTCAATTAGGTCTCGTACAGCCCGTATGACCAGTCGTGCGCGTTCCCTCAGCGTCAGCCCGTCCACATTCTCGCCCAAGGCCTCAGATGATGCCGCATACTTGGAGAGGTTCGAAGGCAGGTTGAACTCCAAGACATAGGGCAGGAGCACAGCATTCGCTATCCCGTGTGCGATTCCGAACCGTCCTCCAAGCGGTAGGGCTATGGCATGAACCAGGCCGAGTCCTGCATTGCCGATGCAGATCCCGGCAAGCAGGCTCGCGGACGCCATCTGCTCGCGTGCGGCGAGATCCTCACCATTGGCAAAGGCCTTTCTCAGGCTCATGCCGACGAGAGCCATTGAACGCAAGGCCAGTGCATCAGTGACCGGATTCGCCCGGAGCGATACGTAAGCCTCCAACGCGTGCACGAGCACGTCCATACCACTCGCGGCAGTGGAGCCCGGCGGAAGCGTGAGCGTGAGTTCGGCGTCGACTATTGAGGCGTCTGGAACCATGAACGGGCTGACCACACCTCTCTTCAGTCCACCCCCTTCCGGATCGCTTAAGAGAGCACTCGGGGTGACTTCGCTCCCAGAGCCTGACGTGGTAGGCACCATTAGGGTGGGGAGGCCCTTTCCAGGTATCTTCCCTACCCCTACGTGGTCCCGGGCATAGCCCCGGCCTGCTATGGCCGCGGCCACCTTGGCCACATCCAGCGAACTCCCGCCGCCAAGCCCTATGACGACCCCGAACTCCCCCTCTTCGATTACTGCAGCGCATTTGTCCACCGCGTCGAGGGAGGGCTCCGGCTCCACCTCCGCGAACACGTGGGCGGCGAGGCCTGCGCTCTCAAGAAGAGCCGTAACTCTGCCAAGCAGCTCGCTCGAGCCTATGACGCGCCCGCATACCACGAGCGCACTGGGCTTGCCAGAGCCCTCCGCAAGCCGCCGGGCCTCCTCCCCTACCTGGCTCACGGCACCAACCCCCATGGTCACCTTACCCACCTGCAAGCTTCCAAAGGTCGACGCCACGCCATGTACCCCCTTCGTGTTCGCGCGTAATTGGTGCACCGTGGCGCCCCGGCCGGCGGTTTAGCGTGGGCATGCGGGCGACCAGCCGAGATTGCCACTGCACGGCAGATACACATGTCAGATATATGTCAGATACAACATATATACTACGTATGGTCACGAATTCCTGCTGCCTAGGAGCAACCGCATCGCGAGAATCGCGGAAGTGAGCGGGAAGAGGCGGCGTGTGGGACGAAAGCCGCCAGATAGGTACTGATTGGGCCAGGCGTCCAGCAAAGACCCAGGGCCTCCGGCGGGAGGATGTACCCATCAAACGCAGAATATTGTGGAAAATTGGGTTACGTGTTGGATCTGAACTCCCGTACGTTCGTGTACTTCGCGTACTATGAGAGGAGGCCTGCACATGTCTCGAAGAGTCCACGCAGGGGTGTTGCTGCTGGTGGCGGTGGCGGCGGTGGGAGGCCCGCTGCCCGCCGCGGCACATCGGGAGATCAGTGTCAAGTGGTTTGGCCACTCATGCTTCCTCATTAGTTCCCCCACAGGCGTCAGGATCCTCGCGGACCCCTTCGCCGCAAGCGTCGGATACCCCGTGCCCTCCGTTGCAGCGGATGTTGTGACCATAAGTCATAAACATGCCGACCACAACAATGTCTCGGCAGCGCAGGGGAGTCCCGTCGCGTTGCGGGGGAAGGGCGAGTACCACAGGGATGGCGTCAGAATCTACTCTGTTGCCAGTTTCCACGACGCCGAGGGCGGGGCAAAGCGCGGGACGAATTCCATCTTTGTGATGGAGATGGACTCCATCAGGCTGGTGCACATGGGGGACATCGGGCATGACATGTCCCAGGAGCAGCTGAACGCCCTCGGAAGGGTGGATGTCCTGCTGGTGCGCTGACACAAGTAGTCGGCGCACCAGCAGCAGGCACTGAGAATCTACATCCGCCAGCGGGATCTCTGCCAGGCAGGGATCCCCATCCCAGTCCGCCGGGTTTGCCCTAGAAGGTAGTGAGTCCCTCAATCAACAGCGCTGCGTAACACTCAAGCGCTTCCACCATCATCGAGACTCTCACTTGGTCTTCCACAGTGTGCGCATAACGCTCTTCGCACGGGGAGAACCCAATTGTGGGAATCCCCTCGACAGCATTCAGGTACCCACCGTCAGTGCAGAACCGCCATGTTCCGATCTCAGGCGGCCTGCCTTTCAGGCGCTCCAGGACCTGAGCCACCTTGAGCACTGCGGGGTGGCTCGCGTTCATGATGTATGAGTGAACCAGCTGGCGGTCGTGGCCCTCAACCCCGGTGTAGGTGATGCTGTCCTGCATGGTGAACTCCGCTATTCCGTCCTCTCCGGCAGAGTCGAGCGCGTCCCGGAGTGCCTCTAGCATGCCGTCAGGGGTCTCGACCGTGTAGCGCCAGTCGATGAGAGCCTCAGACCAATCAGGAATCACGTTCCGGCTGGAAGGGCCAGAACGAACGATTGTGGGTGCCAGGGTGGATCGACCCAATGTGGGGTGGCCTTCCAGGTTCGAGGAAAGCTGCTCGAGCTCCAGCAGGACCCGTGCCATACCGTAATTGGGGTTCTTGCCGCGTTCGGGTGCAGATGCATGAGCGGCCTTCCCCTGTACCCTGAGGCGGAACTCCGCACGGCCGCGGTGGCCGATGCACAGCTCGTTAGACGTGGCTTCCCCAAGGAGCGCCAGCCCGGGCTCGGGAAGTCCGCCTTTCTGAATCAGCTGGCGAGTCCCGAGTCCCCCGGTTTCCTCGAGAACCACCCCCGTGACGAACACGTCCTGTCTGGGCCTGAACCCCACGAGCCTGAGCAGGGCCGGAGCATACACCTGAGCAGCCAAGGCTCCTTTAGTGTCTGACGCACCCCTACCGTAGAGCACATCACCTTCCAAGATGCCCGCATACGGCGGGCGGGCCCACTGCGAGAGGTCTCCGGGGTCCACATGATCGAGGTGCGAGTTGAGAAGGACGGGCGCGACGTCATTCTGAGTCCCTCTCATCAACCCTATGACATTGCCAGCACCGTCGATCTGCACCGCGTCGTAGCCGAGCCCTTCCATTTCCGCCTTCACGGTCTCCGCACACTTCTTCTCATCCCCTGACGGGCTCGGAATCTGTATCATCCTCTGGGCGAAGGCCACCATGGCGTCGCATAACTGGGCTGCCCCTCCCCTCAGGACAGAGAGCTCAGTCTCCACTTCCGGTTCTCATCTCCTGTCTACCAGCCGGGGATCAGAGACCCCTCGTAATTCGATTCGATATACTCCCGCACCTGGCTTGAGTGATAAGCCTTCACCAAAGCCTGGAGGGCTGGATCGCTCTCCCGTCCTTCTTTCACCGCAATGATGTTAACCCACGGGGAGTCGGCGGCCTCCAAGAAGATCGAGTCCCGCGCCGGAATGAGTCCCGCGCTCATCGCGTAGTTCGTGTTGATGCACGCTATGTCCACGTCTTCGAGGGCTCTCGGGATCTGGGCCGCGTCGAGTTCCGTGATCTTGAGTCCTTTGGGGTTCGCGGCGATGTCGAATACTGTGGCTTTCCAGCCAGCCCCCTCGTTGAGTCTCAGAAGCCCGGCCTTGGCCAGGAGCACGAGAGCTCGTCCGCCGTTTGTGGGGTCGTTTGGAATAGCGACGATGGCTCCGTTTCTGAGATCGGAGAGGCGCTTGACCTTCTTGGAGTAGATGCCCATGGGGAATATCGCGGTCGCGCCTATGCTGACCAGGCGGGCCTTGCGGTCAGCACAGAACTGCTGAAGGAACGGAAGGTGCTGGTAGCTATTGGCGTCTAGTTCACCCTCGGCCAGCGCCAGGTTGGGGGTTATGTAGTCGGTGAACACAACTACCTTCAGTTGATAACCTTGAGCTTCGAATACGGGTTTCACCACCTCTGCGAGTTCCTCATGGATCCCCGCAGTCACACCCAGCACAACCTTCTTCGTCTCTGACTGTACGCCGCCGGCCGCCAGTAGCACCAGAACCAAGGCCGGAAGCAGAACGGCCAAAAGCCCACGGTTTCGGACACCTGTCATACTGTGATTGCCCCTTTCTGCCCGGGAGTCGCACGCACCGCGTGCGCCTCCACGGCTGCTATTTTCTTCTCTTATCCACTAGATTGGCCAGGACTAACCCGCTAGACTGAATGACCTGGACCAGGATCACCAGGACAACGACTGTGGCGATCATGACGTCTTGACGGAACCGCTGGTAGCCGAATCTGATCGCCAAATCCCCGAGACCACCTCCTCCCACCGCACCCGCCATCGCAGAGAAGTTGACGAGACTGACCAGCGTAAGAGTGAACCCCAGGACCAGAGAAGGCAGGGCTTCGGGGAGAAGGACCTTCCAGATTACCTGCAGCGGGGTAGCGCCCATGACGAGAGCGGCCTCCACGACGCCCCGGTCCACGCCGCGCAGTGAGCTTTCCACGACCCTGGCGGCGAACGGGATCGCTCCTATCGAGAGAGGAACGATGGCTGCCTCTGTCCCTATGCTGGTGCCGACAATCGCCCGTGTGAACGGGATTACTGCCACCATCAGGACTAGAAACGGCATCGATCGTCCCACATTGACAACGGCCTGTAGTATCCGGTCGAGTTTGAAGACCCGGTTTATCAGGTATCCCTTACCCAGGGCAGGATCTGCAAAGAACCATAACAGAACACCGAGGAACAGGCCGAGGCTGATAGAGACAACCCCTGCCACTGAAACCATCCACAACGTCTCGAGCAAAGCTCTCGACAGCAGGCTGTGGAGCACTCACACCACCTCCAAAGCGGTCGCAAGCATAGCTTTGAGCACGCCAGACTGAGGGTTGTCCATTATCCTCCTCGTGGGGCCGGACTCAACGATCTTCCCCTCGTCGATGACCACTACACAGTCACATATCTGGAGCGCCACATTGAGCTCATGAGTGATCACCAGGACTGTCACTCCGAAGTCGCGGCTGACATCCCGGATCAGGGTCAGGATTGCCCGGGTGTTGATGGGATCCAGAGCAGACGTGGGCTCGTCGCACAGCAGAACACTCGGGTTTGACGCAAGCGCTCTCGCTATCCCAACCCGCTGCTGCTGCCCTCCTGAGAGCTGTGACGGGTAGGCGTCGCGTTTGCCGGACAGGCCAACCACATCCAGAAGGTACTCTGCTCTGGACTTAGCTGCGCCTGCGGGCATCCGGGCTATCTCCAGAGGGAACAAGACATTGCCCAGGACGGTTCTCTGAGATAGAAGGTTGAAGTGTTGGAAGACTACACCCAGCTTGCGCCGGGCATCTCTGAGTTCGGCCCCGCGCATCTTGGCGATGTCCACCGAGTCGACAAGGATGGAGCCCCGGTCGACCCTCTCGAGCCCCGTTATGCAGCGAATCAGAGTGCTCTTCCCAGCGCCCGAGAGACCGATGACACCGCAGATAGACCCAGTGTCCACGCTGAAGCTGACGTCGGCCAGCGCGGGAGCGTGCTGACCGGGGTAGGATTTCCAGACACCTCGTAGGGAGATCATGTACGCGTACCTCCGATATCTGCACAAGACATGAGGCATTGCCCCGCCCGCGGTCTGCTGGCCACGGGAACACCTCCGACAACAGAAATCCTCTCGCCCAGGGCCCAAAGGCCCGGGACGAGAGGATACATCCTTCGTGATACCACCCAGGTTCGCGCAACCCTCACGGGAAACGCCTCGGCAGGTGCGGCAGTACAGCCAGACCCCGGCGCTACAACAGGCGCACCCGTCCTAACCTACTTGCCGCGCTCTCGCGAAAGCCTGGCTTTCGGCCGGCCGCTCAGAGGCCATGTTCGTCACCTTTCCCCGGTGCCGGCTTTCAGCCAAGGCCGGCTCTCTGTGACCAGTACTCAGTGATTACTCATCCCCGTCATCACGTTTGCCCTATTTGCGGTTCTGCTAAGAATTATGTCTAATATACCCTGATGCCGGCGGGGATGTCAAGAGCCTCCGCTCGGTCGCTCAGCCTGTCTCACGGTCACATGTCAGATAGAACCCTGCGCAGCTCCTCTTTTGGAACGTCGAACGTCGTACCTACAGCCGGATTGGCCTCCTCCCGGAAGAAGTCCGGCAGGTCGTCAGAGGCTGGAGCCAATCCCGCCTTCCGGTTGAACTCAACCTCGGTTCTGAGAGCCGTCTTTCCCAGTTCCATGACATCATCAGGGGTCCAATCCCAGGCGTATCGGGCGTTGACAAGTCCCACAAGGTAGTCCAGTCTGCCCGCCAGACCCACTCCCACAAACAAGCACGCTCCAAGGGAGTCGTAAACCGCAGCCCCGATTTGCGCTTTCCGTGACGCCTCCACTTGCCCCTCGGGTGACCGATGGTCTATTGGCTGGCGTATGGTGTTTCCCGCCGTATGATCCGCACCCATGGGTGAGGTTGCGTAGGTAACCCCTAGGCCCTTGATAGCTCTGGGCTCGTAAGCCGCCATAACCTGCCCTTTCACAGCTGGAACGTGTAATACTCCCAGCACCTTCCCGACAACGGCGCCGCCCGATCCTATCAGTCTGCCAAGCACCGTCCCTTTCGGGACCTCTCGGAGCAACTCAATCGCAGCCTTGGAATCGCCGAACTTGATCAGCCCGGCCTCCATGGCCACGCCCAGCGCACCACCGGTGTCTATCGTGTCCAGTCCATAGTCATTGCAGAGGCAATTCAGAGTTGCGATTGCATCCAAGTCGCCGATGCCGCAGTTTGGACCCAGAAGCCCTATGGTTTCGTACTCAAGCGGGGACACCACGCTTCCGTCCTTGCACGGGAACACGTTTGAACACTCGATGGCACACCCAGCCATACACCTGTGGGAGGGTTTCCCGTTTCTCTCAATGATGACATCCCGCAGTCGTCTTCCGGACACCTGCTCTGCAAGCTCAAAGGTTCCTGTCGAGAAGTTTCGAGTAGGTAGGCCTCCAAGGGCGTTGGTGTTGTCGCTCATTGCGGCGGTGCCATATTCCTTGTATATCAGCGTTCCCGGGGCACTCGCGACCGTGCGCGTGTAGTCCTTTAAGATAGCCCGATACAACTCGGGGTCTGCGATGTCCACACCTGATGTCCCAGTGTCGTCCACAACGATCGCCTTCAATCCCTTTGAACCCATCACCGCCCCGAGGCCGCCTCTACCGGCGTACCTAGTCGGTGCGCCGTCCAGGTCCGTACAGGCTATTCCAGCAGCAGCGAGCTTCATCTCTCCCGCGGGTCCGATCAATACCAGGCCGGCCTTCCCTCCATAAGCTACTGCAAGCCGACTGGCGCTTTCGTACACGCCGAGGCCCCCTAGTTCGGCGCATCGGACGAGTTCCGCGCCGGAGGTCCTGATGACAAGGGTAAAGGGGCCCGTGTCCATGACATCTCCAGCCGGAATTCCTTCGACTATGATCGCTTTGATCCCGAGTCTCGCCAGCTTGGTAGCAGGTGTACCGCCTGCGTTCGCTTCCTTTATGCCTCCGGTCAGCGGGCTCTTACCTCCGACCGACAGCCGGCCGACACTGGAGGCCGTGAGTCCCCCGAGCAGACCCGGTGCCAGCACGAGTCTGTTCTTCGGACCAAGCGGATTGCAGTCAGGCGGCACCTCATCAGACACTAGCCGCGAAGTCAGAGCGCGCCCGCCCAACCGTTCGTATGCCTTCGGGACTCCCTCAAAGCGCACGGTCAGGTCGTTCATGCGAACCCGTAGGAACGTCTTCACCTGTCACCCTCCCCAACAGACCCAATTGCTAACCTGCGTTTCGCGAATCTGACACCTGCGCCCCGCTGCGGGTGAGACCACCACTGGTCAGCATTGCAAGAGCCATCAGCACGAGCCCTACGGTGTCGGTCACATATCCAGGTTGAATCAGCAGCATCGACGCGAGAAAGAGCATCGCCCTCTGCGGTATTGCTAAACTGGTTCCTTTCGACAGGATGGGCACACCAGACAGTGACATGGCTAGAGCTGTGACTCCTATGATAGCGGAGATAATCACGAACACTGTGGCGGTCGCTGATGCACCAGTCACGCCGAGCAGGATCTCACGGCCGTACACGAAGATATACGGAACGATGAACCCCGTTAGCCCGAGCCGCCAAGCCGTGAAGCCGGTTCTCATGGGATTGGCCTGTGCGATGCCTGCGGCAGCGTAGGCTGCGATCGCCACTGGCGGCGTGATGTGGGACAACGATCCGAAATAGAAGATGAACAGGTGTGCAACCAGGGCCGGCAACCCCATCTTCACCAAAGCCGGTGCCACGAGCACTGACAAGATCACGTAGCACGCGATCGTCGGAAGACCCATCCCCATGATTATCGAACTCAGCATGGTCAGGATCAGGAGGATTATCAGATGCCCGCCAGACAGCTCTATCAGGAGCGTGGACAGTTTGGTCGCCAAGCCGCTCATTAGCACCATCGATATGATAATACCCAGCGCCCCGCACGCACAGGCTATCCCTGCCGCAGTAAAGGCCCCATCCTTCAGCGCCTGCAACACCTTAGGCAGGTCCATCCGGGTCTCCTTCCGGAAGAACGTCACAGCAAGCGTGCATAGGATTGCGGCGAACCCCGCTTTCATTGGCGAGTACTTGAGAACGAGAAGTGTAACAATGAGGGCCAGAGGGATCAGGAACTGCCACCCCTCGGCCAACACACGCCTTGTACTCGGTAGATCCTTCCGTGGTATTCCTTTCAGCCCTTTGCGCTTCGCCTCGAGATCGACCATGAGGAAGAGTGCCACGTAATACAGGATTGCCGGCATAAGAGCAGCCAGACAGATCGTGGCATAAGGGACGTTGATCATCTCCGACATGACAAAGGCTGCAGCGCCCATGATCGGGGGCATAATCTGCCCTCCGCTCGATGCAACAGCTTCGACTGCTCCGGCGAAGAATGAATCGTACCCGATCCTCTTCATCAGCGGTATGGTGAAACTCCCCGTCGTCACAACGTTCGCCACGGAGCTGCCTGAGATGGTCCCCATGAGCGCGCTCGAAACAACTGCGGCCTTGGCCGGTCCACCCCTGACGCGGCCAAACATCGCAAGCGCCAGGTTGATGAAGAACTCTCCCCCACCGGATATCTTAAGGAACGCGCCGAACAGGATGAAGAGGAAGACATACTGCGCGGACGATTGCAGGGCAGTCCCGAGGATTCCATCCCACATCAGGTAAACGGATGTCAGGATTCTGCGCCAGGAGAAACCTGCGTGGGCAATAGCTTCAGGTGCCCACTGCCCGTAGCGGGCATAGAGGATGAACACTACTGCGATTATTGGAATGCTGGGACCCATTGCGCGCCTAGCAGCCTCTAGCACCAACACTAACGTGATAGCGGCGAGCCAGTATTCCCACTGATATGACATCCCCGCCCTGAGGTACGCGTCTGGGAAGTTCACGACCAAGTAGCCCACGCCTATGACTCCGAGAATGCTGAGCACGATGTCCATTGCGAGTGTGAACTTTCGCCAGAATGGAGATGAACCCGCCGACTTATTGGGAAGGTAGAGCAAGAACACCAGGGTCATCGCAAACATAAGATGTGCAGCTCTGAAGGAGAATTCATGTGGTATGGGTGGTGCCAGGATGCCGAAGTATCCTGTGTACAGATGAAACAGTGACAAAACAATGGCAATTACCCCAGCTACGGACTTCAACACGCCCGTAAGGTGCCTTTTCCCTCCGGAGTCCTGTTCTTCTTCTGGCATTGCAGCATTACTGGGCTGGGTGGTCACTTGCTCTCTCATTGCGGGTCACCCCCTGACTTTTCTTAGTGTCTTTCCTCCGTGGCCTTGATGACTTCCACCACACCATTGTCCGCGTCGACGATGACGTAGTCACCAGTCTTTATGATATTGGTGGGGTCCTGGTCCAGGTGGTCGACAACAGGTATGCCACCCATGATTGCTCCTATGGTCGTCACACTCTCTGCATCCACGTTGACAATGGCCTTTGGTCCTACTCCCTTTCTGATCATGCTGTAGAGCCTGGCCGACCCACCAACTGAGCCCTTCCCCGTGGTATACACAAGAATCTTGCCTGCCACGCAATTTCCTTGGAGATCGTGCCCGTGCTCCTGGACAACTCCTGTATCAGGGTCGACACCGCCCCAGAAGCTTATGGCGTCCTTTCCGACCAGGGCCTCGCCTTCAGCCCTGCCCTTGACTACGCGGTGGCCCTTCAGTACCACTTTCGTCATCTGGCACACCTCCAAGTACCGGATATGGCAGCTTCCACGCACTGCTGGGTCGTACCATAGAAGGCCGGTACACTGCATTCCGCTGGCGAGTAGTGCGCCATCTTCGCGGAGTTCGTCGCCATGGTCACTTTGTCTCCTAGCTTGCAGGCAATATCCCGGCCACAAGTGACAGTGGGGCAGGTCTCGCATACGATCTTGACTCCCGCCTTCTCGATCTCCTGCGCATAACCCATCCTCTGTGCATAGGCCTTGGTGGGCTGTGCCACACACACCCAGAACTCCACATTGGGCGAGACCCTCTTGCCCGAGATGAGCTGGGCAAGCTCGCGCAATTCCCAGATGGAGGCATGAGGGCAGCCGAGAACCACCCAGTCAACCTTGTCGCCTTCGGCTCTGCCGAGGTATGCCCGAGCCCCCTCAATGTCGGTCTCTGTCACATCCAGCACTTGTTCGGGCTTGCCATGCTGGAACGCAGCCTCGACCGTCGGGGCTTCAGGAGTTACTCCAACGACGTGGTACAAGGGTATCGCGCCCGACGAATTGAGCGCAGCGCCCAGGTACTTCAGGTTTTCACTGGTGGCGAATGGCGGGACCCCTTCGAACACTGGCACCGTACGAGTGTATGCCTTTCCAACTAGGTAACCCAGAGCTCCGTAGTCTGTGGAATCGTGAAGCTCCGTTCGTACGCGGACAAGGACTCTGCCCTTCCTGTTCTCCGTGAGATGCAGACCGTAACCTGGCACCCTGCCAGTCAAGGCTGCCGCGATCGCCGCTGGGGCGCCTTCTCGATTGGTTCTTGCTCCCAGGACCGAGTTGAAGTAGACCACGTTGGATGATTCACCGGACGCCACATGCTCACCCAATCTCGGAGTGAACCCGATGTGATACGGTGAACACGTGTGACATGTCAGAGCGCCGAGTTGTCTGAACACTTCAGAGAAGCCCAGCTGTTTTCTGACCATCTCTTCCGGCATCCTAAGCGACTGCCAGATGCACGGGTCAATGGCCGACGGGTTCGTGGTCGTCCTGACCACAAATCGTGCGCCTTTGTCCAGTAGTTCTTCGAGGAATTCGACGCCTGCGTCACCTGCAATCAACACTGTGGTACTCGGCATATGGACGCCCGTCACCGGAACCATCCTTTCGGCACCGTACGCCTCTCCGAGCGCGACTAGGATCTCCATGGCTTTCTGGACAGGGTAGCCACAGCGTCCATTCAGCATATCCAGTTCTTCCTTGTTCAGCTGCACAATCAGTCCCCCCATGCTCAGGACGTGAGTTGGGCCGGAAAGGGGAACCCC
>JANLFS010000079.1 GCA_024655925.1 Bacillota bacterium
AGAGGCCCTACCCACTTAAACTTTACTCAGTCGCGGTGCGCTAGACTCCTCCCCATGGCCAGCCCGATCCCCAAGATAGTGAGAGACTGCGCAGACCAACATCTCCATGGTGACAGCTAGGGCCTCCTCATCGAAGTCGAACTTCGGATGGTGGTGCGGGTAGGCCATCCCTCGCTCGCAGTTCCCTGCCCCTATCACTATGAACGTGCCGGGAACCTGTTGGAGGAAGTACGCGAAATCCTCACCACCCATGCACCGGGGCACATTCCTCACGACTCTATTCTCCCCGAACACCCGGGCGGCGAGGTCGGCCATCCCCGCGGTTACCTTGGGGTCATTGATGGCCGCCGGATAGCCTTGTATGTACTCCAGGGAGGCGTCGGCGCCCAGAGCGCGCGCAACACCTTGGGCTACTCTGGTTATCATGCCCGGCATGGCTGCGCGCAGGTGCGCGCTGAATGTTCTAACGGTTCCGGTCATCTCGACAGTGTCAGCGATGACATTGTGCGTGTACCCACCCTTTATAGTCCCTATGGTAACCACCGCCGGTTCCACCGGGTCAACCTGTCTGCTCACAATCTGCTGCAGCGCTGTGATCACCTGCGCCGATGCAGTAATCGCATCGCTCGCAAAATGAGGCGCGGCTCCGTGGCCGCCATTTCCCATGACCTTGATCCGTATCTCATCTACCGCCGCATAGGCCGGTCCGGGGCTGAACCCGACCATGCCCACTGGGATCTGACTCCATACGTGCACGCCCAAGATGACGTCGACGTCAGGCTCTCTGAGCACCCCCGCCTCTATCATCGCTTTGGCTCCTCCAGGGCCTTCCTCCGCAGGCTGGAATATCAGCTTCACATTCCCAGAAAGCTCAGAGGCGAGTTCTGAGAGGATGATGCCCGTACCGACGAGCGCAGCCGTATGCCCATCGTGGCCGCACGCATGCATGACCCCGGAGACCCTGGATGCGTAATCCACACTCTTTTGATCCTGGATTGGAAGCGCATCCATGTCGGCCCTGAGGGCTATCGTGGGGCCGGCGTCCCTCCCCTCGATCAAGCCGACCACGCCGGTCCCGGCGATTCCGCGGGTGACCGGAACACCGGCTGACCCGAGGACCCGCGCGACCAAGTCTGAAGTGGCCTGCTCGTGGCCGCCGAGCTCGGGGTGGGAGTGTATGGCCCTCCTGATCTCGACCACTCGCGGCATGAGCTCACGCACTCGGGCGCGGATTCTCTGGTGCACGGCGGTTTCTCCTTTCCAGTTCAAAACATGCCTCCATTCTGCCCACCGTCTCACGTCTCGCATTTGAGATTGAACACGCGGGCAAAAGCCCTGAGGCCTCAAAGGCGTCCCAGGGTCCGATACCCAGTTGCCTGAGAATCTCCATCACCACAGGGCGGTAGGCGCGGGCGTTCCCGTCCTCTATCTTGACAGCGATACCCATGCCTCTGCCCGGAACTCCAATGCAATACACTCCCTCCGCACCGTTCTTGGCGAAGAGCGCACCGCGCGCCGTCTGAATGAGTCTGGTGGTGAACTCACCGGTCCCGGCGACCATCTCAGGATAACTCATCATGGCCTGGGTGACCCTGGCCGCGGGGGACTGAAGGGAAGCCGGCAGGAAGGCTGGGTCCGCGAGCCTGGCGTACGCCCTCGCCATGGCTACGATCGGCATACCAAAGACCGTCACGCCGCAGCCATCGATACCCAGGGCGATCTGGCCCTCCGGCATCTCACACACCTCGGACACAGTGCGGACCATCTCACGCTGAACAGGGTGATCAACCTTGAAGTAATCCTCAATGGAGTATCCCGAGTGCACAGCGAGCGCGAGCATGCCGGCGTGCTTGCCCGAGCAGTTGTTGTAGATCTCCGTGGCCTCCCGACGTTCGCGGATGAGCCGGATGGCCTGAGCCCGGTTGACAGGAGCATGCCTCCCGCACTTGAGGTCACGCTCGGATAGGCCGATCTTCGAGAGGACGCTGGCTACGGCCTCGATGTGGAAGTCCTCACCGCCGTGTGAGGCGGCCATCACAGCAAGCTCACGGGGGGTTAAGCCGAAACGGTCTGCCGCCCCCGACGCGATGATCGGGAGAACCTGAATAGGCTTGGCCGAAGACCTCCAATAGGTGACGTAGTCCGGGTCACCGACCGAGTAGAGAAGCGCCCCGGCGGCATCGACAACAGCCACGTCGCCTCTGTGAACACTCTCAACCAAGTCCCCTCTGATCACAGACACGAGAGGACAGGACATCGAACTCCCCCCTCTGAATCCCGTCAAGCCAAGCCTAACACAATCCCTGCGCGGCACGGACCAATTCCCGGAAGAGCTCGAGGAACACCGGATGCCTTTCCACCAGGCACTCCGGGTGCCACTGGACGCCGACCACGAACTCTGGGCCGGGTTTCTCGATTGCCTCCACCACACCGTCAGCAGAAGTAGCCGACACTCGGAACCCGGGCGCAGCCTCGGCGACGCACTGGTGGTGGAAGCTGTTGACCCAGAGTCCCTCTTCACCGAACATCCGTTCGAGAGCGGTCCCGCCTGCGACAGACACCGAATGGGTCAGGTGCCACCTGGGCGCGGGCACGAAGTGCTCGAAAGCCCCAGAAATCTGGGTCTGGATGTCCTGCACCAGCGTGCCCCCGGCAGCCACGTTGAGAACCTGCATGCCCCGGCAGATGGCCAGTATGGGCAAATGGAGTCCGATGGCCGCACGGGCGAGTATGAGCTCGAATTCGTCCCTGACCGGGTTCACGTTCTTTAGTCCTGGGCGCGGAGGTTCACCGAACCATCTTGGATCGAGGTCTCCACCTCCCGTCAGGACGATGCCGTCTGCCACGCCGCAGACCTCACGTGCAAGAGTCCCTGGGCTCCCCCGGCTCAAGTCAGGCGGGATGATTATGGGCAACCCGTCGGCCATGTGGACAGCCTTGACGTAATCCGCGCACAAGACACACCTGTCCCTGGGCTCCAGCTCGAAGTCGGAAGTGAGCGCAATCACTGGTTGCATGAGGACACCACCTCGCTGCGTACAAAGTGAGATACCCCGAGGCATGGCGAGCTCCGCCCGGGGAGATCAGAGGTCCACAAGCCCGAGACTAATCTCGGCTGCCCGGTCGACCTTTCTCATAATGTCATGGTCAAGTCGGCCCACTCGTTCGCGCAGGCGCGCCTTGTCAATAGTCCGTACCTGTTCCAGAAGGATCACAGAGTCCACGGCCAGGTGGCCGGTTGATGCGGGTAGTTCCACGTGGGTGGGGAGTTTCGCGCGCTTTATCTTCGACGTCACAGCGGCGACTATCGTGGTAGGGCTGTAGTAGTTGCCGATGTCATTCTGCACGACGAGGACCGGACGTACGCCTCCCTGCTCAGATCCAATGACTGGGTTGAGGTCTGCGTAGAAGATGTCGCCTCTCCTAATTTCCAACAGTGTCAGCCTCCACAAGCAACCTCTCGTACTTCTGGAAGGCCTCTTCGTCCGAACTGACGCATTCACGGGCGATCGCGAGGTTGATGGCGCCCATCTTGGCGTACCCATCGCGCATCCTGTCGCGAAGCTCTGAGAGGGCGCGCTCGCGAAGGTACATCCGGACAGCCTCCCGGACTACCTCACTCCGGTTGCGTCCCTCTTTCTTCACAAACGTGTCCACCTCGTCCAGCAGGCCCGAAGGTACGGTGATCATTATCCTCCGCAGTCCAGCCATGCCGACACCCCCCGTGCAGATCTGTGCCCGCTGCTGTATCATAGTGCGTACTGTTAGTATATATGCGCATCTGCACAGGTGTCAACATGAGGAATGGGTGGGCGGGACTTCACTTGACGGAAACTGGTCCCACTTCACCGTGGGCAAACGTCACCCGGAGACGTACACCCGGGGGACACGCTTACTCAGCCCGCAGACGATCTCGTAATTAATGGTGCCCGCGACCCTGGCCAGGTCCTCCGCGTATATCGTCTCATTTCCCTGCGTTCCGATGAGGACGGCCTCGTCGCCGACTTCCACGGCGGCATCCGGAGGTAGAGAAACCATGATCTGGTCCATGCAGACTCTGCCCACCACGGGTCTTCTCTCCCCGCCAAGGAGGACCTGCCCTTTCCCTGAGAGCGCCCGCGGGTAGCCGTCAGCATACCCCACCGGCAAGGTGGCGATCACCTCCTGCCCCGAGCTGCGATACGTCGCACCGTAGCCAATAGTGCTGCCTTCTGGCACGAGTTTCAGATATGAGACCCTGGTCCTGAAGGAAAGGGCCGGCAGGAGATCAGGCCCGGGCGGGGTCGTTCCGGAGGGTGAGAGCCCGTACATCGCTATGCCCACCCTGACTATGTCGAACACTGCCTCCGGGACGGACAACGCGGCGGCACTGTTCGCCGCATGCCTGATGGGGATCTCGAACCCTTCCCGTTCGAGGACTTCGAGGAGACCGGTGAATACCTCCAGCTGGCGGCGGGTCATCTCGGGGTCAGACTCCGCGGACGCCAGATGAGTGAAGATCCCCTCCACCTCGAGGCCGGGCAACCTCGACACCCTTCTCAAGAACCCCGGGATGGCTGAGGGTGGAAGGCCGAGACGTCCCATGCCTGTATCTACCTTCACGTGGACCTTGGCCTTCTTCCCCTGCGCGACGGCGGCCAGCGAGAGATCTGATGCACTCTCGTAGGACGCCACTGTTGCGGTGATTCCGTACCTCAGGACATCCTGAGCCTGAAACGGGAAGAGGGCACCCAGAAAGAGTATGGGCGCAGCGATACCCGCCCTTCTCAGTGTGACACCCTCCTCGACCAGGGCCACCCCGAGACACGAGGCCCCGGACTCAAGAGCCGCGATCGCCACCGGAACCGCTCCATGCCCGTACGCATCTGCCTTTACCACAGCCATAACATCGGTCCCAGGCGGCAAGCCGGCCTTGATGCGCCGGATGTTCTTTCCGATGTTGGCTGTGTTCACCTCAACCCACGTCGGTCTGGTGCTCGGCTGGAAAGACCCTGACACTGCCCGTCACCACCTTTCGGTTCTCACAGGCATCATGTTCCAGAGCTCACCCGGGAGTGTCATGCTCATTTCGATCGCCCGTGGGAGAGTAAGGAGCATGTCCCCGGCCACCATCCCCGCCTGCCCCATCTCCCTTGCAGCGAGGTCGCCTGCCAGGCCGTGTATGAAGACACCGGCGACCGCGGACGGGAACGGCTCCCCTCCTTGCGCCAGCAGAGATCCTACCACACCGGCCAGTACGTCACCGGAACCAGCGGTAGCCATCCCTGGGTTGCCCATGGGGTTGATGAACGCCTCCCCGTCCGGCCGGGCGATCACGGTCCCAGCCCCTTTGAGAACAACGACAGCCCCCGTGGTACGGGCCGCCTCCCTCGCCCACCTCAGTCTGTCAGAGTTGATCTCCGCCGGGGTCACCCCCATGAGCCTTCCCAATTCGCCTGGATGAGGCGTGACCACCACACCGCTGCGAGCAGCCTTGAAGGCGGCACTGTTCCCTGCCAGGACGTTTATGCCGTCCGCATCCACCACTAGCGGGACTGGACACTCCCGGATGAGCGCCTCCACCACAGCCCGGGTGTCGTCGGTGGCTCCAAGCCCGGGGCCGGCCACCACTGCGTCGCAACCGCGAGCGTGTGTGAGGATGTGCGGGATAGCCTCGGCGGATACAGATCCGGCCTGGGTACAGGGGACTGGGGTCAAGATAACCTCGGTGACCTTGGCCGCGAGAGAATCCAGGATAAGTTCTGGGCAGGCGAGAACACAGAGCCCGGCGCCGGAGCGAAGCGTGGCCGATGATGCCAGTGCGGCCGCGCCAGCCATTCCGCGGGAACCCGCAACCACGAGGACGCGTCCGAAATCCCCTTTGTGATCGTCGGGGGCCCGGCGACGCAACGCCGCCCGCACATTCTCAGGCGTCGTGAGGTTCGTCTGAATCGCGGGAGACTCGAGAAGAGCTTCGGGAATGCCGATGGGTGACACGACAATCAGGCCAGCAAACTCCCGTCCGGGGTAAGAGACCAACCCGATCTTGGGGAGCCCGAACGTGACGGTGGTATCCGCCCGGACGCATTGTGAGGTACAGGCCCCCGTGTCAGCATCCACTCCTGTCGGGATGTCCACCGCAATCACAGGCCGCGCGCAAGCACGGATGATCGCTATGGCCCGGAGGATTGCAGGGGAAGGCTCACCTCTCGCACCTGTGCCCAGCATGGCGTCGATTATGACGTGCGCATCACGCACCGTAGCTCCCACATCGGCCCAGAGGTGTTCGGGTGAGTCATCGCAGAGTTCCTCAGGGCAGACACCCATGCTGCGGAGGATAGACAGATTTGCCCCTGCGTCACCCTCGACGTTGCGGCTCTCCCCAAGCAAATAGACCCGGACGTTGAACCCTGCTCCCAGAAGATGACGAGCGGCGACGAAACCGTCGCCGCCATTATTGCCTCGGCCAGCAAACACAACAACGGAGAAGCGGGCCGGGCACCCACCCGGCTCTCCGGCCAGTATCCGGAACGCTGCACGGGCCACAGACGCCCCAGCGTTCTCCATCAACGCGATGCCCGCCACGCCGAACTGGCCAATTGCCGCCTCATCGATCTTCCGGATCTCCGCCCGGCTTGCGAGTTTCGTGTTGACCACCTCCGCAAGCAACCGCAAAAGCTATGGCGTGTTCCTTCGTGTGGGAAATGGATATGAGCACTCTCCGGACACCGGACTGCTCAGCGCGGGCCAGGGCGGAACCCAAGAGAAGAACCTCGGGCTTGCCCAGCTCGTCCTGGAAGATCTCGATGTCCCTGAAGGAGACTATGTCCATCCCGGCCCCCAGGGCCTTCATCACAGCCTCCTTGGCGGCGAACCTCGAAGCAAGGTAGTCCGGACGCCGGGCCCGAGTGTCTGCGAGCTCACGGTCGGTGAGAAGACGCGTCGCGACGCCTTGTGGAGCCCGACGAGCAGGCTCGTCGAACCTCGAGATCTCCACGAGGTCCACCCCGACCCCGAGGAGACCTTCCGGCCACGTTGGAAACACGCTCATCCATCCCCTCACAATGAAGTATACCACCACCTGCCATTCTGCGCCAGGACAGAGCCAGTGGAGCACCTGCTATTCCACGGTGACGCTCTTCGCGAGATTCCTCGGTTTGTCGACATCACATCCGCGGGCGCATGCCGCGTAGTAAGCAAACAGCTGCATGGGCACAACGGTAAGGACCGGAGCGAGCATCGGGTCGGTTCGCGGCACCCTCAAGACCTCATCCGCATGCTTCTCGATGTCCGGGTCACCGTCCATGGCAATGGCGATGACCCGCGCATCCCTGGCTTTCACTTCCCTTATGTTGGAGAGCATCTTATCTTTCAGGTGGTCCTGGGTGACCAGTGCAAAGACGGGCGTGCCCTCAACAACCAGGGCCAGCGTGCCGTGCTTGAGTTCCCCCGCAGCATAGGCTTCGGCGTGGATGTATGAGATCTCCTTGAGCTTGAGCGCGCCTTCCGTTGAGCTTGCGAAGTCGAGGCCACGGCCTATGAAGAACACGTGTTCAGTGTGGACGAATTCCCGTGCCAGATTCCGAATGCGCTCCTCCAGAGTGGCGAAGACGGATTCAACCTGGCCCGGCAGCAGCCCCATGGACGCAACGAGCGACCGGGCGCGGTCTGGATCTAGGGTTCCTTTCTTGGTTCCCAGGTCGATGCCGAGCAGGGTGAGTGCAACGAGCTGAGTGAGATAGGCTTTTGTGGATGCCACGGCGATCTCAGGGCCTGCCCAAGTGTAGATCACATGGTCTGCCTCGCGTGATACGGATGACCCCACGACGTTGGTTATGGCGATCACACGCGCGCCTTTCCTCTTGGCTTCACGCAGGCCCGCCAGGGTGTCAGCGGTCTCGCCGGACTGGCTCACCACGATGGCCAGAGTATTGGGGCCCACCATGGGGTCGCGGTACCTGAACTCAGACGCCAAGTCGACTTCAGTCGGTATCCGTGCCAGAGACTCGATCACGTACCGCCCTACCTGCCCTGCATAAGATGCCGTCCCGCAGGCTATGATGAACACCCGTTCGATGGGCCGCACGTCCTCAGCGGAAAGCGGGAGTTCCCTCAAGACCACCCTTCCACGGGACAGGTCGATCCTGCCCGACATTGTGTCCCTGATGGCCCTCGGCTGCTCGTGGATCTCCTTGAGCATGAAGTGGGCGTACCCACCCTTCTCAGCCATCTCCGCATCCCACGTCACATTGAAGACGTCCTTCTTCACCGGGTTGCCGACGGGGTCCGTGATTGTTACTGAGTCACGAGTGACCACGGCCTGCTCTCCGTCGGACAATACGTAGACCTGCCTGGTGTGGCCGAGAAGGGCCGGGATATCGGATGCAATCAGGTTCTCCCCATCACCCAGGCCCACTATTAGTGGGGAATCCTTCCTCGCAGCGACGAGCCTGTCCGGTTCTTCTCGAGACATGACCACTATAGCGTACGATCCCCGCACCATGGCGAGGGATCTGCGAACAGCCGCCGCGAGGTCGCCCTGGTAATTCTCTTCCACAAGGTGAGCGAGGACTTCCGTGTCAGTCTCCGACTCGAATCTGTGGCCCAAGGCCTCCAACTGTTCCCTTATTTCCATGTAGTTCTCGATGATCCCGTTGTGCACGAGGACTATCTGGCCGCCGCAATCTGTGTGTGGATGGGCGTTGGTGTCCGACGGCCTCCCGTGTGTTGCCCACCTCGTGTGGCCCAGCCCGACGTTTCCCAGAACAGGACTATCCTTCACTATCTCCTCAAGCCTGGTGAGTCTTCCCACGGATTTCCGGATGACCGGATTCTCGCCGTCAAACACAGCGACACCAGCGGAATCGTACCCGCGGTACTCGAGTCTCTTCAACCCTTCTATCAACACGGGCGCCGCAGCCTGCGGGCCCACGTACCCGACTATGCCGCACATGGAATCTGCCTCCCTCTCCATAATAGCTGCAGGGTTCTGTACAACCCAAACCGCAGCCCGAAAGCTGCGGTGCCTGAAGCATCCGAATTATCAGCAACGGAACAACAGCCACACGGCCCTCTTTTGTCCCCCCGATCGCTCGAGGGATTTGTGGAGGAGCCTTTCGATGGTGGCTCACCGAGGGTCACCCGCCGAGTACTCCGAGATCCCCTTCCTCGTCAACTGGGCGCGGCCGCCCAGTCCTGGCGCTCGTATTCAGTTGTCTGTGGCAACACTCAGCTACCCGAGTTCGCACCGGATTACTTCAGCGACCTCGTTTACAACTCTCTCGACCACCTCCCTATCCCTCGCCTCTCCCATCACTCGAACCAGCGGTTCAGTTCCGGAAGGCCTGACCACGATCCTCCCTGTATCCCCCAAGGTCTCCCGGGCATGGCGTAGCGCGGCTTCTATGGGCTCGTTCCCATGGTATTCATCCTTCCGGCTCACGCGCACGTTCACCATTACCTGAGGGTACCGGACCATGATCTTCGCGAGCTCGTGCAGTGGTTTACCTTCGGACACCACGATCGACGACAGCTCCAGGGCAGTGATGAGGCCATCCCCGGTGGACGCCCGGTCCAGAAAGATTACGTGGCCGGACTGCTCACCGCCAAGCGCCAGCCCGCGCTTGCGCATCTCCTCCAGGACGTACCTGTCTCCTGCCTGGGCGATGACCACATCACACCCAAGGTCTCGCATTGCCTGGGTGAGGCCCAGATTACTGTACGGAGTCGCGACGATCGCCCGGCCTGCGAGCCGCCCGGTCTGGGCCATGTGCTTGGCGCACACCGCCATTATCTGATCGCCATCGATGGTATCGCCACATGCGTCAGCTGCTATGACCCTATCCGCATCGCCGTCATGTGCGAACCCGAGATCTGCGCCGTGCTCCCGCACCGCCCTGGCGAGCGCCTCAGGGTGGATTGAACCGCACCCGCGGTTGATGTTCCATCCGTCCGGGGAATCGTTCATGACCACGACTTCCGCGCCGAGCGCCCGAAATGCCTGAGGAGTAGTCTTGCAGGACGCGCCGTTCGCGCAGTCCACAACAACCCGAAGCCCGTCGAGCCTCACCTTGGCAGTCCCGATGGCAAATGCAACGTACCTGCCCGCGGCGTCTTCGATCTGGGTTACTGACCCTATCTCCGCTCCAGTGGGCCTCGGGAGCCCGTCGTCCGCGCAGCCGAACTCAGTTGAGAGAACTCTGGACTCGATCTCTGCTTCAGTCTCGTCCGCAAGTTTGAACCCGTCCGGCCCGAAGAATTTCACCCCATTATATTCCGCAGGGTTGTGCGATGCCGATATCACAACCCCCGCATCCGCCCCGAGGGCCACAGTCAGATGAGCAACGGCCGGAGTGGGGATGACACCGGCGCGCAGCGCGTCAGCGCCGGCAGAGGTGACCCCAGCGACCACGGCCGCCTCGAGCATCCCCGATGAAAGCCGGGTGTCCGACCCTATCACTACGGCTGGCTTGCGGCCCCGGCCTCGAATAGATGCGGCGCCGGCCCTGCCGAGCTTGAATGCCAGTTCTGGAGTGAGCCTGCCGTTTGCCACATCTCTCACACCGTCTGTTCCGAAAAGCGTCCCCATCTCCAACCTCCGACGACGCCGTATGCACGGCTGCAACCCTAGTCTACCATGAAGGCACAGGCTATGGAACACTGGGCCCGGCCGAAGATTCTTCCTTGGGCGCCATTTGGACTTCCACGCGGACCTGCTCGGTCTCGGGGCAGATGAGGCCAGCCGGGACGTCGAGACTGACCGAGACCGGCTTCCCTGGGTTCTCAGCGTCAACCCGTACAGGGGCCGTCAGGATCTCACGGACCTCTGCGAGTACCCCAGGATCCCCGCAGACGATCACGTGATCGGGAACCACCGAGACCCGAGTGAAGGAACTCGCCGGTGGGCCTTCAGGGCTGAAGACCGGTCTTACGGGCAGTCTCCGAGAGTACGGGTCGGCCTCCACATCCAGGCGGACGGTGACGGTCCGTGGGTATATCAGAAGGCCGGCCACGATTTCCCCGTGGTCGTCGAGGGGAACAACAGGAGCGACCACCGTTTCACCCTGGCCTACTCCAGGGGATGCCACAGCCACGATCCTCCTTGCCTTGGCGACCGCACGCTCCGGCCCATCCACCGTAACCTCTCTGGGGGTGGCCTCAACGTTCAGAGAGGAGAGAGGGGACGCCCCGACCCCAAGCACACCAACCTCCACAGGGTACTGAGCGGTCTTGCGTCTTTCGATCGTCACCGGGATCCGGCTGTCCTCCACGCGAACGAGTTCCACGCCTGCAGGAAGAATGGCCTCCACCGTCACCACGTGTTGTCCAGGGCCCCGTCCGGCAAGGTCAGCATAAGCCATGGTCGAGCCCGCCACAGAGTTCTGCAACTCCTTCGGGCCCCTTGCATGGATAGATACCGTGGCAGGTGCATCAGTCACAACGAGATCGCGGCCGACGTTCCTCAGATCCAGCGAGGTCTCGAGAACCATGTCGAACTTGGGAACTGGGGTGCTCCGCTCCTTCTCGCCAGTGGCTATAATCCAGATTGCCAGGGCCAGCACGACGGCTATGAGCTTCAAGGGAATGTCCCGGGTGATGGAAGGAGCAATCCTCACTTGCCCACCCCCCGGAAGAGGAACTTCGCACCCGCAGTGTGCCGGACATCCAGCATCTGTTGGAGTCTCTCGGAGAGTGCATCCGGATCGAGGTTCCTCGTGAGTTTGCCGTCGGCTGCCAGGGATATGACACCGGTCTCCTCGGACACCACGATGGCGATGGCATCGGTCTGCTCGGTGATGCCAAGGGACGCCCGGTGCCTGGTGCCCAGTTTCCTGCCTATGCCTTGGTTCTCGGATAGCGGCAAGACGCATCCGGCAGCCACAAGTCTATTCCCCCTTACGATCACCGCTCCGTCGTGCAGAGGCGTGTGGGGTGTGAAGAGGTTGACCAGGAGTTCCGCGCTGACGAGGGAGTCTATGCGTGTACCAGTCTCCACTACGTCCCCGACACCCGTGCCTCTTTCAATGACTATCAAGGCCCCGGTGCGCTCCCGGGACATGATGGCTGCCGACCGGACAACCTCGGAGATGAGCCGGCGCAGCTCCTCGGGGCCCATCGCGGCCATGCCGGACCCGAAGAGCCTGCCGCGGCCAAGTTGCTCCAGGCCCCTCCTGACCTCAGGCTGGAACACGATGGGAATGCCGATCAGCGTCATGGTGGTAGCTTGGCGCAAGAGCCAATAGAGGGCATCAAGCTTGAGGTACTCTGCGGCCGCGTTGGCCGCGAAGAGGATTGCTAGTCCTTTCATCAACGAAATGGCCGGTGTCCCTTTAAAGAGGCTTATGACTTTGTAGATTAAGAATGCGACTATGGAAACGTCCAGGGCAATGACGAGAACTCTGAGCAGGTTCGCGTCCGTGAGGTCCAGCGAAAGCCCCATACCACCCACTCCCACGGTGTATCCCCGGGATGAGAATGATTTCTTTCCCCGCTCGAAGATACCTTCTGCCGGGCTCAAAGATTCGTGGGTGCGTCGGAAAATCGTGTCACTTCGGCAGGCTCTCAGGCTCCGACCCCAGAGCCCTGAGGATCAGTTCTGCACTAGCCACGTTAGTGGCGAGCGGGATGTCATGTACATCGCACACGCGCAGAAGCGCGGTTATATCAGGCTCGTGGGGTTGGGCGGTCAGAGGGTCCCTGAGGAACACTACTGCATCCACCTGGCGGGAGGCTATCCTCGCCCCTATCTGCTGGTCTCCCCCATAGGGGCCAGAGAGCATCTTCTCAACGTGGACCCCCACCCTGTCTTCTATCAGTTTCCCGGTAGTTCCGGTTGCCACGACCGAGCATCGCGAGACGAATGATCTGTGCCGGTAGACGAACGCCACCATCTCAGCTTTCTTGGCATCATGTGCTATGAGTGCCAGCCGGCAAGGCATTTACGACCCCTCCTCCCTCCAGAAGATGAACCGCTCAAAGGCCTCGACGACCCCGTCCTCATCGTTGGAGGATACGACGAAGGACGCGCGCTCCTTGGCTTGGTCCTGCGCGTTTCCGACCGCCACCGAGATCCCTGCGGACTCAAACATCTCCAGGTCGTTCTCAGCGTCGCCCACTGCCATCGTTTCCTGCATATCTATACCGTGAAAGCCGGCCAAGAACTCCACGGCATGCGCCTTCGAAGCACGTCTGTGCACGATCTCGAGCATGTGCGGGAGCGAGCGCATCATTCGAAGATCTGGGCCGACCACCGGCTCCAGCGCTGATCTGATGGCCGGAATCCTTCCGGGGTCCTCGGTTATGAGGTACTTGGTCGAGTCCCGTTCGAGGAACCACTGAATGTCGGGACAGGTGTGTACCTCCACGCCATAATGGCTCGAGTACATAGCGGACGACTCCGAGTGCTTGCGCACCCAGAGTTGGTCATCATAGTAGGCCTGGAATGGGATGTCGAAGTCCCAAAGGAATCGAACGACCGAGGACCCGACTTCAGCGGGAATGGGGATATGAAGCAGAGACTTGCCGGACCCACTCATCTTTATTAGGGCGCCGTTGTAGGCGGCGATCGGCAGGTCATCCGCAATCTCCTGCACGAGCTGCTGGGCGGACCTGAACATCCTGCCGGTCGCGATGACCACCAGGACCCCTTCTCTCAACGCCGCGCGGATCACCCGGCGCGACTTCTCCGATATCGTACGATCGGTCCGGAGAAGAGTCCCGTCGAGGTCTATGGCTACAAGTTTGACCATTTCAATCTCTGTCGCCCCGAACTAATGCGTTCAGGACACCGCTTATGAGACTCAACAGGATCGACGCTAACACCGCAGCCCAGAAACCCGGGATGTCGAAATGGGGCCCCATGAGCCAGGAGACGAGCATGAGCATGAAGGCGTTGATGACAAGGGTGAACAGCCCTAGTGTCAGCACCTCCACAGGAAGGCTAAGGATCACGAGGATCGGCCTGATGAAGGCGTTGACGATCCCAAGGAGCAGAGGCGCAATGAGCGCCGCCCCCCATCCTTCTATCTCCACTAGCTGTCCGGCTCCATACGGCACGTAGGAGATGATCAGAATGGCCAGGGCGTTTATCATCCACTTCGCTATCCAGCCGGGCAGGCCGGTTCCGCCCCTTCGGTTGTCTCTCACTCAAATCCCCCCGCGCAAGTGTCTACGCTGGTTCTTCGGGGATGATTATCCAGGCGATCACATAGAGCAGAATGCCTGGGAATCCCGC
>JANLFS010000080.1 GCA_024655925.1 Bacillota bacterium
TCCGTACTCATCGTCCCTTCGACTCGGCAGTGGCGGGTCCGTCGAGCGCCTCCCGCAGTTCGCGGGCAAGTGCCGACATGATCTCCTCGACCGACATGGCTCTCTTGACCTTGTGTACGAACTCGCCCGAAAAGACCAGGCCTCCTTCGACATCCCCCGCAACTGATCTGCGTAGGGCGTCGAGTATGCAGAATTCGGCGGAGCAGCGTTTCAGACAGCGCCGGCATGATGTGATCGCCCCGCGATCTATGCCGCCGATGGACTCAGTGAAGGCATTGCGCAGGGCCCTTCCGGGCAACCCGACAGGGCTCTTGATCAAGACTACGTCTTCTGCCCTCGCTGAGAGATACATGCGCTTGAACTTCGGGTGGACCTCACACTCATGACTTGTCACAAACCTGGTGGCCATCTGCACACCGGACGCCCCGAGTCTTAGCATCCTGGCGATGTCGTAACCGTCCATGATCCCGCCTGCAGCCACGACTGGGATACCCACTTCCCGAACGACTTCGGGCACGATCTCACTCACAGGCCGATCCGTGCCGAGGTGTCCCCCTGCCTCCTTCCCTTCGACCACAACTGCCGCGGCCCCGAGCTTCTGGGCAATCACCGCGAGCCGGGCGGAAGAGACGATGGATACCACGGGGACTCCGTGATCTCGCCCCCATGAATACATGTCCCGCGAGAACCCCGCCCCGGAGGCTACGAAGTCGACTTTTTCCCGCATCGCTGTAAGCATCAACTCAGCAAACGCCTCGACGGCGAAGAGGACGTTCACCCCGATGTACCCGGAGGTCAGCTCGCGGGCTCTTTCGATCTCCCGAATCAGTTCCTGCGCCGTCAGCCCTGTGCCTGCGATGGTTCCGATGCCTCCGGCCTCTGCCACGGCAGCAGCCAGCCTGCCAGTGGAGACCTTGTAGGCCATACCCCCCTGGATGATGGGGAGTCTCGGTCTCATGTGGGCGATCGTCAGTCTTGGGAGCATAGTAGGCCTCCTGAAGATGCTGCGTGGCACGTGCGGCGGTGCGGAATGACCGGAGGCGGCTCGCATACACCCCACTCATCAGATAGTTTGATGTCCAAAGTTTATGGCGCCTGGGGCGGTTTGTCAAGGAAAATGGCCACGTGACGGAAACACTCAGTCAAGGGCAGGTGAAGCCTATGCAATTCTCCTTGCATGGAGGAGGATTCTTGCAAGATATGTTGAATGCGCCATACGTCCTGCCGGGACCCTGGCCCCACGCCTGCAATGAGGTGACCGCTCATGTCAGAGCCTGCTCCAGCCGCGGAGCGGATCCGCGCCTGCTATAGTTCGATGAGCAAGAGCCAGCAGAAACTGGCGGACTTCGTTCTGCAGAACCTCCCCGAAGTCGCCATGATGTCCAGCGCCGACCTTGCAGGGAGTCTGGATGTAAGCGAGGCGACGGTGGTGCGGTTCGCCCAGATACTTGGGTTCGAAGGTTATCCGGATCTCAGGCAGCAGCTTCAGACCGAGTTTCTCCGGCAGTACCGGTCGTCGGATCGTGTCGCCGTGATGATCAACGAGAAGCCAGGTACTCCGGGCCCTCTCAGCACGATCGTCACTGAGACTGTACGACACCTGCAGCAGCTGCTGCAGAATGTGACCGACACCCAAGTGGAGGAGGCAGCCCGGCGTATAGTAAAGTCCCGCCGAGTCTTCGTGTTCGGTGAGGGGGCCCCGGCGAGCCTCACTGTTCTCGCGGATTTCTGGCTTTCGCGCCTCGGCTGTCAGGTGGTCCGGGTCAACCAGACCGGACGGCGTTTCTTCGACTACATCTTCCAGGCTGGCCAGGGAGATCTCGGGGTGGTATTTGCCTTCCGCCGGCCCAGCCCCGAGGCACTTGCTCTCCTCGAGCACCTAGCGAATGAAGGCGGCGAGTCGATCCTCATCACAGACCTGGTGAGTTCACGAATGCATCCCCTCGCATCCCAGGTCTTTCTGGTGCAGCGCGGGCCCATGGAGGCATTCAGGCCACTCGGTGCTCCGCTGGCTGTTGTGGACGCCCTAATCCTCAGTGTCATGCGGCTCCGAGGCGACGACGCAGTCGAGCACCTTCGGCGCCTTGACAATCTCAGGCAGCGTCATGGGTATCTGTGACCTGACCATCTGAAGGGAGGAAGCAATGTGAGGGAACAAGTCCGGCGAGTGATGGTGTCAGCAACGCTTGTCGCAATCATGTTGATGTGCGTGGGCTCTCATGCGGTCCAGTCCGCCCTGAAGTATCCCCCCGATGTAGACGCATGGCTCAGGCAAGTCCAGATCGGTCCCTACCAGCCGGCCAAGGTAGACTGGGACCAGGTGCCAGGCCGCCAAACGCGAGGGCAAGGTCGTCATCTACACCAGTTCGTCCCGGACGATCAGCCTGAAGCCAGAGTTCGAGGCGGTCTATCCGGGCGTCACCTTGGAAGTCTACGAGCTTGGTCCCACGGGCTCCATCGAGAAGGTACAACGGGAGCAGATGGCCAAAGTGTACAATGCAGATGTGATCCACGCATCCGGCTATCCGGCGCAACTGCACCTGCTGTACAACAGCCACATGATCTTCCCGTTCTACCCTCCTGAACTCCAATCTGTCATTCCGAAGGAGTTCCGCGAGCCTCTGGTTGCCCAGAGGTACGAATCCCGGGCCATCTTCTATAACTCCAAGGTCTACCCAGAATGCCCGATCACCAGCTGGTGGGATCTGACCAAGCCCGAACGGCGGGGTAAGCTCGCCATGGTCGACCCGGCGAACGATGCGTCAAGTCTCGACTTGATCACCACAATCGTGCTGAACGCGGATGCGCTCGCGCGCGACTACGAGCGGGTCTTCGGCCGCCCGATCCGGCTCACAACCCCTAACGCCGGGTACGAACTGCTCAAGGGGATCATCGCAAACCGGCCAAGGATGTTCAGCCGCCATACCGACCTTATCAAGGTGGTCGGCGACCCGAGCAGTACCAATCCGCCGCTCGGAATCTCCATACCTTTCTCGAGCCTCGGGTATGCGGAGGACCCTGCAAGAGGCAGCCTCAAGCTCATGGCAGCAACGAAGCTGACTCCAGCAATCGGGATGCTCTACCCGAGCCTTATGAAGTGTGGATGCCAATGATACGCGATGCTATAGAAAACAGGGCCGTGAAAAAGACGCTCACCATACCCAAGTGGCTGGACGATCTCGCCACCGAGCATGGCATCAATTTCTCCAGGACTCTTCAGGAGGCACTAAAGCGGCAACTCGATGTCCCGGATGAACAGCTCTACACTCTCGTGGATCTGAGGGCATCCGTGCATCCAGGTTGCCTAGTATGAGAGGGGCAGCCCCAGCAGCCTCCACCAGGGGATGGCTACCACATTCACGACAATGAACACCGCGAGAAGCATGCCCAGGCCGAACCGGAACACATCTGTCCTCTCCAGTTCGGTGTACTGGCAGACCATGTAGATGGTCGCGGATTGTGCAGGGTAGAAGGCAACCGCGTCTATGGTGATCAAGGCTGTGAGCCCCAAAACCACCGGGTTCAGCCCGGCTTGTCGCCCGATCTCCCCAACCAGCGGGAGCGCTACTGCGATAGCCGCGGGCAGGCTCGGGATGCTGGCGTGGATCATGGCTGACACCAGGATGACGACGACCAGGACTCCCCACGCGGGCAGGCCGGCGAAGGCCCCCCATCCAATGATCCTGCCGGCGACCCATTGCGCCGCCCCGGTCGTTTGGAGAACGTGCGACAGTGAGAGCGCAGCTCCACTCACCACGAAGAGAGACCACTCTATCGAGGAAGACGCCGCCCGCCAGCTCAATATCCCAGGCCACGGCGATAGGATCAGGACCGCAGCAATGAGGGCGGGGACAGCGGACGGAAGCCCATGGTAGGTGTCGGTCAGCCACAGCGTGCAGGCAAGCGCCAGGATGCCCACAACCCACCACTCCCCGGGCTGAAGCCGCGCCGGCATCCTGTCCTCTGAGATCTCGAGCATCCGCTGCGGCCCCAAGGCCGCCCGCCCATTCCCACGGCCCTCCACCGGCGCCGGCAGCACCATCACCAGGACGAGACCGAGCCCCATGACGGCCGCGTACGGTACCGCCATCAGCGCAAGCCAGCGGAACCACAGGAATCCTCCGAGTAGACTGGCGGCCATCGCTGGGGCAACTCCGCCCGTGAGGAACATCGAGGATGCCATCGGGTTGAGCCTCGCGAGGACCATGGCGACGGCACGGGCGAGCTTGCGGGAGCCACGAAAGGCGGGGTGGGCAAGGGCCCTTTCGAAGACGGGGAGCAGGATGGCGTTTCTCGTGAGCGCGGACGGTACCACAACCGCCATCAGCGGGAGCAAAAGGGTCGTCCTGGTGACCAACTTCAGCCCGTCGCCCTCCGAGATACGGGTAACCCAACCAGAAAGCCGGGCCGCGAGCCCGCTCGATACTATTGCACCGGCAAGCATCAGGACGCCTAGCAGGAAGAAGAGGACGGGCGAGGCGAACCCAAGGAGCACTGAGGAGGAATCGACACCGGGTATGACCAAGAGAAGCAGCACCGCAAGGAGGCTTGTCGCAGCGGGGTGCAGCGCACCGGTGGACCAAAGCACCACCACTGCCGCCACCGAGCCAAGAGTGTACCGGCCGTCCACCCCGAGGGAGTCGGAGGATATCAGGGAGCGTATGAATAAGAGGCACAGCCCAGCGCAGGCAAGGAACACCGCGGTCTTCCGGTTACCCACCGCGACGACTCGCCTCCCCCTGTCTCAGCCGGACACTTCTTACGCGTTCTTGACCCACGCGTGCGCGTCGTCTTCCCGGGGTGACATGAACCTCTTCTCCCCAGCGAGCGCCCAGAGGTAGTAGACTTCGTACCTAGGTGCTGCCGCCACTGGGTGGTACCCGAAAGGAATCGCCACGGTGTCCCCATCCCTGATGACGTAGGCCTCGTCCACTCCCCGCGACGGTGAGTAGATCCGCTGGAACCCAAATCCGCGCGAGGGTTTCACGCGGAAGTGGTAAACTTCCTCGAGAACCCCTTCCAGACCCTCCACTTCCTCGTCATGCTTGTGCGGCGGGTAGCTCGACCAGTTGCCCTGGGGGTTGAAAGTCTCCCCAACGATGAGCCTGGTGGCCTGGGGTTGGTCTTCCTGCACCACGATGTCGTGGACCAGACGGTACCAGTTCCCCGTTCCCACCGGCCTGATCTTCACCATGTCCGGGGATACGATCTCGACCTGCCTCCCGCCGTCAGCCCGGCCGCCCGTCGTCTCCTCGACAGGCCTAGCCCGTATGACCGCGATCTCCGTCGACCGCGATGCCCCTCTGAGGGCAAGTGAAACCCCAGGCGGCGAGTAAACCGCCCACGCAGGCCCTTCGAATACGTTGTCACGTTCCCCTATTCTCTGACTATGGGCGCCTTCGCCCCAGATCACATCGGCCTTCCCGCCGAGCACCACCAAGACAGCCTCATCGGGCTCGAACGCGAGATCTCGTCTCTCCCCCTCGATCAGGTTGACCAGGCCAAACCTCAGATACCGAAGTCCTGTGCCGGGGGTTTCAGGGCCCACGATCTCCCGGATGCCACTCTCCGCCTCAAGGGCGTCGGAAAGGCAGACTTTGAAACAGCCGTACGATTTCTGAGACATTGGTCAAAAGCACCTCTACTTCGCGACGTTCGACTCGGATTCGCAGTATTGCATATCCAACTCGCCGGGGAGGCCTCTACATCATCAGGACCCGCCAGAGACACCCGGTACGTGCCCGGCTGCTATCTCGGCGGAGGCCTCAGAAACGCTCCTAACCCCCGGTCCGTTACTTCATTGAATCCCGGAACTCCTTCCACCACCAGCGGCTTGTACTCCCCAACGGATTCCATGGATGAGAAAACTGCCAGAAGCGCACTGGCATGACGTCCCACCCGCTCCTCTATAGGATGGCCACTATCGTCGAACGGGACATATAGCCTCCCGAGCTCCGCAGCCTTCACGTAGAACTTGTCGCGCCCCTCGAGCGCGAGAGCCTCGCCGGTCCTACCGCGCAACCTCCCCTGACTGGGATTGGCGGTCTCCATGAGCAAGGCCATGGTGTCAGAGTAATCGCCCCACGCGCGGTGGGAAAGCCCGTAGAACGTTGGAGGGGACTTCTCCAACCTCATCCTGATGTCCTCGAAGTCCAGCATCATGACGGCCATCGCGGCCAAGTCCTCCGCCCGCTGGTGGGCGACGATCGCATGGATCACAGGGTACTCAGGGGATGCCTCGTGGAGATCGATAGACACATCCGCCTTCTCCTGCCGAATGACCTCCATTATTGCGTAGGCGACCTTCTCAGTCAGCGTTCCGTCAGGCCTGCCGGGGTAGGCCCGGTTCAGGTTCCGGTTCTCACTCCCGGAGAGTCTCTGACCCGATGGATTGATGTAGATATCCGGGTCCGGCCACTGGTGAAGAGGGTTGGTCGCCCGCGACCCGTATCTGAACTTCCGCTCCACGCCATCCTGCGTCTTCAGATGAATCCACTGCGGGGACCCCTCCTGGGCATCGTTGTGAGTGAATCCACTTCTGTTCCCGTGTGGTATCACAACCAGCCGCCCCGCTCGAACCACCGCGCGCTCAACCAAGAGGACAGCTGTGAGGTAGCCAGAGGGCTCGTTCGGGTGAGTCCCGCCCAAGACAAACGCTGTGGCCCCGGGCTCCTCACCTTCGAGGATATAGACATCAGTGTCTCCAGGGGTTCCACGGAGTCCAGAGAAGTAGTCCGAGAGCTTGCGGACAGCCGTTACACCCGGCCCGGGAACGATCAGGTCGTCCTTCCACATGGATCGGAACTGCGCTCCTGTCGTCAAGACCACAACGATGACCACCGCAGCCAGCACAACTGCGCGCACCTTTGCATCTATTCTGGACATCCCAGATCGCCTCACTTCCACAAGAGGATACGCAGGACCAGAGGTATCAGGATCAATGCTGCTGTAGCCTGCTTGAGGAAGTCTCGTTCGGTCCAAAGCTCAGATGCAACAACCGCGACGAAAAAGGCGCACAACCCCCAGTAAATCCAGGCCATCATCAGATCCCCCACCTCACAGAAGCCATCTCGCGATGGGTGTGGCCCATCTAATGAGAACCAGAGCCCATGCGGCCGTCAGGATAGCTGGGATGACGCAGTGCCTGAGCACCACGAAGTAGTTCCTCTCGTCCACAACTTGCGCCGCGAAGATACCAGCCAGGGCCGTCGGCGGCATCAGGTCACCCAGGCCTGCAAGGAGTGTTAGCCCTGATGCAGCCACGATCTCGTTGTGCGTACCGAGTAGCGCGAGCAAGAACGGAACCCCCAGAACTGACGAGGACCCGAACGCTGAGACCGCACCGAACAGCGGAACGGAGACTGCCATGGCGCCATAGAGAAGTGCCCTGGGGAGGCCCAGGCAGCCAACCACCACAAACCCACGCACTCCAGTCACAGTCATCACCTGGATGAACATGCCGACGCCCATGAGGATGCCCATCACCGGGAGGGCGTCCCTGATAGCCCCCCTCGCCACAGCCCAGGGCACCACGGGCTTGCCCGAAAGCACCGCCGCCGCAGCCGCGATGAAGAATGTCAAAGGCATGCCCAAGTCCGGAAACTTCCCGGGAAGCAGGTTGGGGCCGGCCATCAGGACCACCAGCACCACGAAAGGCAGGTACAACCTGAGCCCATAGGTTCTGTGATAGCTCTCCGGAAGCCGCTCACGGACCAGATCAAGTGACCGTAACCTGCGCAAGTGCGGAAGCCCCAGGAACAAGCTTATTGCGATCGCCAAGGGGATCGTGGCAAGAAGCAAAGGCTTGGCGAACCCGACATAGGGCATATCGATCCCGCCCCCGATGATCATGGCGGGGATGTTCACGGGCGGGGCGAGCATCCCATAGATGGCAGCCATCGCAATTATGGCAGCAGTCTTCTGCTTTGGTATCCCCAGGTGCATGAGGACCGGGGCTACCAGCGCCCCAGTGGTCAGAACGGACGCAGTCGAAGAACCTGTGATCATCCCCGGGAACATAGTCAGGAAAGTCAGGCCCACGAGAAGCAAAGCCCGGGATCGGTAGAAGGTATCAATGAGCCACCTGGCCACAGTATCGAGCAAACCTGATGCCTGTATCGCTTTCATGAACATCATTGCGCACCCGATCACGAGGATCGTGTTGAGGTACCCAAAGGTGCCTTCGACCATGTGACGAAGGGCGAACCCCTCGCCCCCGGCCAGGAGGCCGACCACGGATGCGATGACCAGACAGATGCCGATGGGGAGCCTGAGAGCGAAGGCAGAAGCCACGAAGGTGCCAACCATGAAGAGGAATATCCAGCCTTCAGAGATCATGAGACACCACCTCCGATGCACAGGACCGGACGTCAAAAAGAACGGTGGAGAGCCCGGGCCGTCGCAGCAGACGAACCAGCGCCGGGCTCCCTTCGCCTGTGCCAGTGCTACATGCCGAGCGCCCGCTTGAGCGGGGTGAGAGTGTCTGCGATTCGATCAGCCTTGGTTATGGGAACGTCGCGGCCCGCTGCTTTCAGGACGGATTCGAAAAAACTATCCTTGTCGCCGCTTGCGACCACAATAACCGAGGATGCGTAGGGGAGCGTCGCACGGATGAACGCATCGGAGAGAGTGCCTCGTCGCTCCTCCCCACCTATGTGCATGTACACGATGTTGATCTTGAGGCTCGCAGCCCGCTCGAGCAGGGCAATCGAACGTGCGGTCTCTTGCTCCTGGTTTATCCCTGCAGCGCCAAGTCCTTTGGCACTCCCCCCCACCACAGGAACGAGCGCTGAGTACTTGGGCTGGCCGTCCGGACCTACTAGGTCCTTCGCCACGGCAAGGCTGTCCATCTCGTACGGGATCTTGCCCATAATGCACAACTGCTTGACCATGGCAGATTCCGCGCTCTGGCCTATCGATGTCACCAGAATGGGCTTGCCCGCCGAGAAGGTTCCGCCAGCAGCCAGGCTGATCAGGGCACCGCATACAACCGCGATCAGCAGGGTTCTGCGCATAAGATGTACCTCCTAGAATCCAATGGCCTCCCCAAGCCGACGCGAGTCAGCAGCACCGTACATCAGCCCACTGGCCCGGTCGAAGAGGACAGCTTGGACTGCTCCGTAATAAGAGTCCCAGTCACCCCTGACACTCACCGTGTGGCCGAGAGCCTGGAGGGCCGCGCGGGTGTCCTCGGGGATCCTGCTCTCCACAGCCAAGGTCCCGGGCTTCCCGGCTGAACTCGAGCACCACACCCTCGGAGCCTCAATGGCCTCGTCGAGCCCCATCCCGAAATCGAGAACGTTCATTATGACCTGGGCAAGGGTTGGGAAGATCCTGGTCGCTCCAGGAGTCCCGAGCGCCATGAAAGGCTCGCCGTCCTTGAGTATGATCGTCGGGCTCATGCTCGAGAGTGGCCGCTTCCCAGGCTCAGGTGCGGAAACTGACGCAGGGTTCGTCGAGAAGTCGTCCATCTCGTTGTTCAGCATTATCCCAGTGCCGGTCGCCATTACGCCGGAGCCGAAGAAGTAGTTGATGGTCTGTGTCAGGGACACGATGTTTCCCGCCTGGTCCACGACGACCAGGTGAGTGGTGCTCTCGTGTTCGTAGTTCTGGGGTTCGCCTGGCTTCAACTCGGTCAGGGCCTTATCCAGCCTGATCTGATCCACGAGGGTCTTCGCGTACTTCTTGGAGGTCAGACCAGCAAGAGGGATGTCCACGAAATCAGGGTCCGCCATGTAGGCCGCGCGGTCCGCAAACACGAGCTTGAGAGTCTCGGAGAGGGTGTGTATGTACGGGACGGAATTGTGGCCCATCGCGCGGACGTCATAGTTCTCCATGACATTCAGAATCTGAATGAGGTGGGCTCCACCGGAACTGGGCGGGGGCATGGAGATGATCTCATAGCCACGGTATGTGCCGCGCACAGGCTCCCTCATCACCGCGTTGTAGTCCGCCAGATCCTGCATGGTCATGTTCCCGCCAGCTCTGTTCACAGCCTCCACGATCTTCTCGCCGATCGGGCCGCGGTACAGGACATCGGAACCCTTCTCCGCAATCAGCCTGAAGGTGGCTGCAAGCTCAGGCTGCCTGAGGATGTCGCCGGGCTCCATGGCCAGGCCGTTGTGGAAGTAAGGGACTTCGAGCGGGTCATTGTAGTCGGCCATCTTCTTGTAGTTTTCCTTGATAAGGCCGCTCAGCATCGGAGAGACTTCGAACCCCTCTTCAGCGTACCTTATCGCCGGTTCGACCACCTGCGCAAACGTCATGGTCCCGTACTTCTGGAGAGCGAGTTCCAGGCCTTTGAGCGTGCCGGGCACGCCCACGGCCTTCCCGCCGAGCTGGGTCCATTTCTCCTTCTGCGCTTTCTCGGAGGCATACATGTCCTTGGTGGCCGACGCAGGGGCTTTTTCACGGTAGTCGATGACCGCCACTTCTCCAGTCTTGGCAAACCTGACTACGATGAAGCCTCCCCCGCCGAGCCCTGATGCGTTGGGCTCGACCACGTTGAGTGCGAGCGCGGTGGCCACCGCCGCATCGATCGCGTTCCCGCCAGCTTTCAGGATGTCCACACCGGCCTGGGATGCAAGTGGGTGGGCCGCCGCAACCATGCCGTGTCTTGCGACGACATCTTTCGGCGCATGTGGGTCGACCTGAGCACTTGCGGACGGCACTGCCATCACAAAGCCGACCAACGCCAGACATGCCGCGAGGATAAGAACTCTTCGCATTTGACCTGCTCCTTTCTTGACTGAGCTGTACGCTGTCGGAGTAGCAGATACTGACGTTTCACCCCCACACGCGTTGGGACAACTTCTGTCTGCAAGTCAACTGCATGTACGGTTGACGCTCACGGAATACGACGCCGATGTATCCGGTTCCTGCCATCATAGGGAGGCGAGTCTTCGGAGATGAGAAAGGAATTCTGGACGCATCCGGTCATGGGCCTCCCCATGCGCTAGGACCGCCCGGAGAAGCGAGAGGAGAGCCATGTGGACCTCGATACCCAGTACGTCAATGGACATGACACACTTGCCTGTCACGCCGTCAACCGCCCCGGCATCCACCGCTGCTGCCAGAACGGCTCGAGCGATCTCGGGTTCTGGCAGCACTGTGGGGACTCTCTGGATATGTGCGAGACACGCGAGCATTCCATAGGCCACGTCATCAGAGACCGCACCCACGACTGTCACGTCCGCCGGGATCGGGCAAGCTATGCCGTGCCCGCACGGGCAGTGACACGTCTGTCCGAAGGGCGTGACCGCCTCTACGACCTCGGCCACTTCACCCATGCCCAGTTCATTGCCGAGGTCTCCGATAGCCACCGTAAGGATCCTGCGCTTCGCGATTTCCAGGAAAAGCTCATCAATGCGCGCGGTGATGTCAGACACCGACGCGCCGAAGGAGTTGTGATGGACGCCGGCGGAGTTCATGCCCGGCCGTTCAATGGAGATCATTGCGGCGGGGCGTGCCTCATCCGCGATTCTCGCAGCTTCGTGACGTGCCGACGCCGGGTCGACAGGAAATGGGAGCACAGCCACCGACCCTGGCAGCCCGCAGGCGACACCGATCCCGGAGACAGGCTTGAGCCCTGCTGCGCCACAGGCTGCCCCGAGGACACCCATCGCCGCCTCTTCGGTGACAATCACAGGAACCGCCCCGAACGCAAGAAAGAGCCCGCGGGCGAGGAGCGCGGCGCCTGTGACGCCGTCAGTTTCCGGCATTCCCGCACCGCGGATCATGAACCCAGTTGCGACTATTACCACTGGACGGTCCCGCGGGTCCTCGGAAGGCACCGGGACTTTGCGCCCGCATGCTTCTGAGAGCCTGCGGGCTGCGAGATATGCAAGAGGCTCTCCCTGCTTGCGCCTTGCCTCGCGGTAGACCGGTTCCACAATGCCCCGGGCGTGAAAATCCACAGTTATCAGCCGGTCGATGTTCTCCGCGATGATTCCGGCGACAGTTGATTGCAGGTTCGTGTGCGGCACTCGCGCGCCCCCCGGGTGTCTTGTGATTCCTGTCAATCCGTCGACTTCCGCCAGATAGATTCGGCTCAGTTGCCACGGATTCCTTCAGAACACCAAGGAAGGTGCAACTCTAAGCGAACAGCAGCGGGACGAACGTGAACACCATCAGAACCCCGATCAGGGCCAGCAGCATGGGAATCACAGCCTTGGATATCCGCTCGATGGACAGCCCACTCACGGTGCTAGCAACGTAGAGGTTGATCGCAACTGGAGGAGTGATCATTCCGATTGCCAGGCCAATGACCATGATTATTCCGAAGTGGACCAAGTTGACTCCGAGGTTTCTCACGATCGGCAGGAAAACCGGAGTCAGGATGATCAGAGCTGACGCAGTCTCCATGAAGACCCCGGCAATCAGGATCACGATGTTGATGAGAAAGAGTATCAGGAACCTGTTCTGGGTCATCGCAAGGACCGCCTCGGCAACCGCTTGAGGTATCTGATAGTTGGACAGAATCCAGCTGAACAGGTTGGACGTGGCGATGACGAACATGACCAGTGACATAGTCACCCCGGAATCCACGATGATCCTGAAGATGTCGCGGGGTTTGAGGTCACGGTAGACGAAGAGCGCCACGATGAGCGCGTAGTCCACCGCGATGACGGCGGCCTCCGACGGGGTGAAGTACCCGGAGAAGATACCTCCGAGGATTATGCCGGGAGTCAGGAGGCCCCAGATCGAGCCCTTGAACTTTGCCCAGACGTTGGAGACCGCAAACTTGCTGCCTTTGGGGTAACACTTGACTGCCGCGGTCCTGAGGGCCACCGCCATTAGGGAGATGCCCATGAGCGCACCGGGGATGAAACCGCCCAGGAAGAGCTTGGCCACAGACTGGTCCGCGACTATCGCGTATAGGACCATCGGGACACTGGGCGGAATGACGACTCCTATGGTGCCTGCGGCGGCGATGAGAGCTGCGGAGAACGCGGGATCATACCCTTTCTCCTTCATCTCTGGTATCATCGGGGCAGCGATTGCGGCTGTGGTGGCCGCGCCCGAACCGGAAATGGCAGCGAAGAACATGGCCCCCAGCACGCTGACGAGGGACAAGCCGCCGCGGATAGTCCCAAGGAAGGAGTCGGCGAAATCCACAAGGCGCTTGGACACGTTGCCCTTGGCAAGGAGATCTCCCGCCAGAATGAAGAAAGGCACGGCCACGAGCGGGAACGAATCCGTTCCCGCAAACATCCGCTGCGGCAGCAGGACGAGGGGCACCTCCTGTATGGCCAGGACTATGACAGAGGAGAGGCCAATCGACATTGCTACTGGCATGCCGAGGAGAATCAAGGCGAAAAGCGCGCCGAAAAGCAGAAACCCCACCAGACTACGCGGCGTCGGGAGCCCCCGCCTTCAGGCGTGGGGAGGCGACGCCGCTTCCCCCTTTCTGGGCATATTCGTATCCATCGGCTTTTTCAAGCAGC
>JANLFS010000081.1 GCA_024655925.1 Bacillota bacterium
AACAGTGACCTTGATCTGGCCTGGGTATTCGAGGTCCTGCTCGATCTTTTTTACGATGTCGCGGGCGAGCTTGGTTGCGGTGAGATCATCGATCCTCTCCGGCTTCACCATGATGCGTATCTCCCTGCCCGCCTGGATTGCATAAGCCTTGTCCACCCCGTCGAACGAGTCGGCAATCTCTTCGAGCTTCTCGAGACGCTTGATATACGTCTCAAGTGTCTCCCGTCTCGCGCCGGGTCTTGCGGCCGAAACCGCGTCCGCCGCTTGAACCAGTACCGCCTCGATGGTCTTCGGTTCTTCGTCTCCGTGGTGCGCAGCGATGGCATTTACGACCTGAGGGGATTCGCGGTACTTCCGTGCAAGCTCCGCACCGATCGCTACGTGCGGCCCCTCCATTTCATGGTCGGTTGCTTTGCCGATGTCATGTAGAAGTCCCGCCCGCCTAGCCAGTGCCACGTCCGCGCCCAGCTCGGCAGCCATGGCCGCTGACAGATGAGCGACCTCTATTGAGTGGCGAAGCACGTTCTGCCCGTAACTAGTCCTGAATCGAAGTCTCCCAAGAAGTTTGATGAGCTCCGGGTGGACCCCGTGTGCGCCCACTTCGAACGTGGCTCGCTCCCCTTCCTCCCGGATCACTGCGTCCACTTCTTTCTGAGCTCGCTCCACCATTTCTTCAATTCGGGCCGGGTGTATCCGGCCGTCCTGGATGAGACCTTCCAGTGCGATCCTTGCGACTTCCCGCCTGACCGGATCGAACCCCGACAGTATCACGGCCTCAGGGGTATCGTCGATGATCAGGTCTATCCCCGTGAGAGTCTCAAGCGCTCGGATGTTCCGCCCTTCCCGGCCGATGATCCTTCCCTTCATCTCGTCGTTAGGGAGCGCTACGACGGAGACAGTGGTTTCGGCAACTTGATCGGCGGCGCATTTCTGAATCGCCTGGGTGATTATGTCCCGGGCGCGCTTGTCCGCCTCTTCCTTGGTCTGGGCCTCGATCTCTTTGATCATGATCGCGGCGTCGTGCCGGATCTCCGATTCGATCTGGCGCAGAAGTTGCGCGCGAGCCTGTTCGCTCGACAGCTGGCTGATCCGCTCGAGTTCCCGGCGCTGGCTCGCACAGATCTCCTCTATCTCTGCCTGGGTTCTCTCGATTTCTTTCTCTCGCCTCTCCAGGTTGTTTTCTCTCTTCTCCAGTTGCTCAGTCTTCCGGTCGAGGGATTCCTCTTTCTGGAGCAGCCGGCGCTCTATCCGCTGGAGTTCCACACGGCGTTCTCTGCTCTCACGCTCGACTTCCGAACGCATCCTGTGGACCTCTTCCTTCGCCTCAAGTACGGCTTCTCTCTTCTTCGCCTCAGCTTCTTTCTCTGCTTCTTCCACTATATGCTTAGCGGCGTCCTCGGCTGACGAGATCTTCGCCTCTGCAAGGAACTTCCGCATGAGGTAGCCAATGCCCATGGCCCCGGCGCCGATCAAAAGGTACGTCAGTAGCTGCATCCAAAGCTTGATATGAACCCACCTCCTCCGGTTTCCAGATTATCTCACGCACCATGCGTCCCAATGCAACAGAAGCCGAGCAGAAACTCGGCTTCAGACGGGCACATATCCAAACCTGCCCCACGTCAAACTGCAGTTTTGGAACTTGACCACACTTACGTTTCTTGCTCCCAGTGTTGATTCTATATGTAGTCCTGCATGACTGTCAAGGCAAACCCCAGGTGATACCCAGGCCAAGGCCGTTCATTCCCCGTGCCCGGAGAAAGCCCGCGCAGGTGGACTAAATGAACGCGCCCGCAGTAGTTCATTCCCCGTGCCCGGAGAAAGCCTCTCGGATAACCCTGGCAATGGTCTCCGTCGTGAACCCCCGCCGCTCCAGCATCCCTGCGACGTGCCGCTTGACCCTCTCAAGCGCGCGATCATCCCCAGCTGACGTGGGGCCTTCCGCCGCGATCTTGCGTCTCGCGATGGCCAAGGCCACGCCGAACTCGTCTCGCCCCTCGCACGCAGCGCGGGCGGAGGCTGCGGCAAGGTCGGGATCGAGCCCTCGAGAGGCGAGTCGCCGAGCAATCCCAAGGACACCCCACTGGCCGGATTCCGCATCGTACTCCGCCCACCTCTGGGCGGTCTTGGGGTCATCGAGATAACCCAGGCGGGTCATCTCCCTGACCACTTCATCGACATGGGAAGAGGAGAAGCCTCGCCGCTGGAGCGCCGCCCGAAGCTCCTGCTCCGTGCGCGCCCTTGCAGCAAGCATCGAATATGCCGCCTCCATCGCGCGGGCGAAGGTTCGTTCACTCCCTCGCCCGCGTGAGCCGCACGGCGTGTTCATTGCCTGCTTGTCCCGCTCTCGGCTGCAGCATCAGAGCCGGCGGGCCGTCCGGGCCGGACCAGGCCGATCGCCTCTCGGATCTTGGTCTCGATCTCCGCTGCAAGTTCGGGGTTGTTTCGCAGGAACTCCCGGGCGTTTTCCTTGCCCTGCCCGAGCCTCAGATCGCCGTAGGAGTACCATGTGCCACTCTTCGATATAACGCCGGTGGCATCGCCGATGTCGAGGATGGAACCTTCGCGGGATATGCCCAGACCGTATATGATGTCGAATTCCGCCTCCTTGAAAGGCGGCGCCACTTTGTTCTTGACCACCTTGGCACGGGTTCGGTTCCCTACATAGTCGGAGCCTTGCTTGAGAGACTCAACTCGTCTCACTTCTAGACGAATAGATGCGTAGAACTTCAGCGCCCGCCCACCCGGGGTCGTTTCGGGGTTGCCGAACATGACACCGACTTTCTCGCGGATCTGGTTTATGAAGATCACACACGCTCGGGATTTGGATATTGCTCCGGTGAGCTTACGAAGAGCCTGCGACATCAGCCTCGCCTGTAGGCCTACGTGGGAATCCCCCATCTCGCCTTCGATTTCGGACCTGGGCACCAAGGCTGCAACGGAGTCCACGACAATGACATCCACCGCGCCGCTTCGGACGAGGGCCTCGGTGATCTCGAGGGCCTGCTCGCCCGTGTCAGGCTGAGAGACCAGGAGGTTGTCGATGTCGACTCCTACCTTCTTCGCGTAGGCTGCGTCGAGAGCGTGCTCCGCATCGATGAACGCGGCTATGCCTCCGAGCTTCTGCGCCTCTGCAATGATGTGCAAGGCAACGGTCGTCTTGCCCGAAGACTCCGGCCCGAAGATCTCGGCTACTCTCCCCCTGGGCATACCGCCTACCCCGAGCGCAATGTCGAGTGACAACGCGCCGGTGGGTATGGTGTCCACAGCCGCCCCTATGGACTCGCCCAGCCTCATGATGGAGCCCTTTCCGAACTCTTTCTCGATCTGTGACAACGCTACCTCGAGCGCCTTATGCCTTTCACTCACCAGCTAGCCGCCTCCTTCTGGGTTGCCTGGTCCCAGCGGTATTATAGCACATATGTTCGGTGACGAGTAATCCCGAGGCCTACGACAAGGGAGCCTGGGCGAGGCAGGTGTAGATCGGGCCATCGGGGGTAAGCTTGCTCGCCATGACCCGCACAGTCTCGACCGGCATGACCCCAAACCGCCTTTGAGCGTTGCCCACGATGGCCTCGACGAGCTCGGGCCCAGGGGGAGGGAGCATCGCCCTTGACTCTGCCTATGGTTAGATGGGCCCTGAAGGGCTTGTCTTGCGGGGGGAATCCAGAGCCAACGGTCTCAGCTTCCACGGACTTCGCCAAAGCCTCCAGCTCTGCTCCGCCGCGGTCGATGCCCACCCACACCACCCGGGCCTTGCCCGGGTTCGGGAAAGCACCGAGCCCGATGAAGGACACTCTGAACTTGCTGTGCACAGCCGCAGCTCGCGCCACCGAATCAGAGAGAGCAGGAATTCGGTCCTCGGGAACATCCCCGAGGAACTTGAGGGTTATGTGAAGGTTCTGCCGCTCTACCCACTTGACGGGCCGAGTCCGGTGTCGGAGGTCGGATATGAAGTCTTCGATGGTCCCGACAACCCGGCCCTGGAGCGCAACAGCAATGAAAGCCCGGACTGCTCGCACACTGATCCCTCCCGCGCAAGGAATTCCAGGTTTCCCTCGGGATTCCTCTGAGCCCGCCTTCACCTATCCGGGCGATTTTTCGCGCGATCATCAACGGCCGACCGGCACTCTCCTGACGACGAACCCGGACTGCCCTCTGGACACTTCCACCGTGTCCACGGCCACGAGACGCCAACGTGGAGCGGCCCCTTCATCCGGACGTGCCACGGCCTCGAAATGAAGTAACGCAAGAGTGTAGGGCGGTTCGGAAGCCGCCGAGAGACCCCGCAGGCCAGCCGCCCCTGTGGTGCCAGCGTTGATCATAACCGATCCATTCTGCTCTTTCACGGAGACCTTGTGGTCATGGCCGCACAAGATCACAGGGGCCGCGCCGACCGCACCCCCGGCACTGGCTTCGTTATGGACTGCCACGATGTCCACAGGTTCGCGAGACCGTGTGACCGCCTCTACTATGGAGTCTGAGATTTCCTTCAATTCAGCGCGCGTAGGAAGCACGCTATTCGCCGTGTGCGACGCTGGATCGGGAAAGCCCAGTATGGTGAGGCCCCGAAACGAGACGGGGCTCCCTTCGAGCACTGTGACATTGGGGATCTTGCGGATCCGGTCTACCACTGACGGTGAATCGTGGTTGCCGGGAACAAAGAAATACGGGACACCGAGTCCGCGAATCCTGTCCGCCAGGTTGCCCTCGAGTACGGTGCCCAAGTCAGTCAGGTCTCCGGTGTCGATTACTGCAGATACCCCGAATTCGGCAGCGAGCCTGGCTGCGAAGTCGTGGCCCGCTGGGTTGTTGTGAATGTCGGATACGTGGAGCACTCTGAGATGCGAATCGTCCGCAAGCGGGCCCAGGGCATGGACTGGCCGGTACACTGACGACAAGTTCTCGGTGAGCCTCTGCAGACCCAGGCTGAGTTGCTCGACGTGGTTCGCCCCTTCGTCTATGGATCCGAGCATCCACGGGGCGGCCTCGATCACCCCGAAGTACCTTGGGTTGGAGGAGAACGCGCCCACGTCGTAAGTGGCGGCCGCTAGGCCCAAGCCCGCGGCTACGGGGATCACCCCGATCCAGCAGGCCAGCGCGAGCCACTTCGGGCTCCTCAGGCCAAAGATCAGCCCAGCAAGAAGCCCTCCTGCCATTCCAAGGACCAGAAGTGCCGCGGCGAACCGCGGGAACACATCGCGGACAGCGCCCTTAAGCCCGTCCGCCAGAGAGGCCACGCCACGGGAGGATGCCACCATGCCTGGCACAGTGTCGAGATCTATATTGCGGAGACTCACTGTGAGGCTGAGAGGGCCGCGGTGGGTATCGGCATCGATTCGGCCGATTGGCGGCACCACGACTCTGGTGACGCCGGGCCCCGGCCCGGCGAACGACGCTCGGATGTCGAGTTCAAGAGCCTGATATCTGAACCTGACATGGCCGTGGAGGCTCGCCAGGAGAATCGACAGACCTACACATGCGATTACGAAGACAATGATCGAGCACTTGCCGGACAACTGGATGCCTCCTCCAGGTACCACCTGAGCAAGTCCAGAGCGAACTGCGCCGTCCGGTTCTTGATCGTCTCCCGTTCTCCCCCGAAGCGCGCCCTGGCGGTGATGACGCCGCTTCTGTGGACAAGCGCGAAGTATACGAGCCCGACCGGTTTCTCCTCCGTCCCACCTCCAGGGCCCGCTATGCCAGTGACCGCAAGCCCGAGATCAGCACCGCTCACACGTCTTGCGCCACGTGCCATTTCCGTGGCGGTCTTCCGGCTCACTGCGCCGTCTTCGGCCAGGGTTGAGGGATCGACGTCCAGTTCCTGTACTTTCGACTCGTTGCTGTACGTAACGATCCCGCGATCGAAGTAACGGGAGCTCCCAGGCACGTTCGTCAATCGGTGAGATATTAGGCCGCCGGTGCACGATTCCGCGCACGCGAGAGTCAGGCCAGATGCGGTAAGCAGCTGGCCCACGACTCCTTCCAGAGTCTGGTCGTCAATTCCGTACACCAGCCTACCCAGCCTCGATCTGATCTCCGCCTCCGTCGCGGCGACCATATCGTCGGCCAGGCGGGCACTCGCGGCACGCGCAGTGACCCTGACCTGGCACTCGCCCTCGCCTGCGTAGGTGGCGACTGTGGGGTTGTCGCGGCCGTGGGCAAGGTCCAGAATCAGACTCTCCAGCCGAGATTCACCTATCCCCGCAGTCTTGATGACACGCGAGCGGATCACCTCTAGGCCGCCAGTCTGCACGGCGCAATACTCACGTAGGTACGGTATCACGTGGTTCTCCATCATCCAGCGCATCTCCCGCGGCACACCGGGTAGACAGATCACCCGCTTGTCACCTGGTTCGAAAATCAGGCCCGGGGCCGTGCCCACTTGGTTACGTATAACGGTCCCGGTTCGGGGCACCATCGCCTGCCTGTGGTTGGAGTCCACCATCGGCAGGCCGCGCAACATGAACACCCGGGTGATATCCGCGAGGACCTCAGAGCTCTCCACCAGCGGAACCCCGAGAACGTCTGCGACCACTTCCCGGGTGACATCATCCTCGGTCGGCCCAAGCCCGCCAGTGACGACCAGGATATCCGCCCGCCCGAGGGCTTCTCGCACAACCGCCGCGAGCCTGCCGGGGTTGTCTCCCACCACGGTCTTGCGATAGACCGAGATGCCCAATCCCGGCAAGGCTCGGGCGATGTACACGGCGTTGGTGTCTACTATCTGCCCCAGCAGAAGCTCCGTCCCGACGGATATGATCTCAGCGTTCAACACTCAAGACCTCCCGCAACCTTGCAAGGCCTACGAGACTGCAGCCAGGCGGGCACGGAACACGTCACCGTCCATCCTCTCCGACTCGATAAGGGCGTCGGCAGTCTCCTTGACGAAATCGGTCTTGCTTCTCAGGATCGACTTGACCCTCTGTTCTTCCTCGCTGATTATCCGCACCACGGCGTCGTGGTACTTGTCTCTTGGGATGTCCGGCTCACTGATTACGCCCAGTTCTGACAGCCCCGCGTTTACAATCTTCCTGGCGATCTCCACGGCCTGATCCAGGTCGTGCATGGCGCCAGTACTTCGCTCCCCCAGGGCCAATTCCTCTGCCACCGCCCCGGCAAGGCACACTGCTATGCGCTCGCGGAGCTGGCCCGCGGTCTCCAGGTACGAGTCAGCCTCTGGAGACTGCCTGACGTATCCAAGGGCCTTCCCCCGGGAGGAAACCGTCACCGCAGCGACGGACCCTTTCCGAACGATTTCTCCCACAGTCGCATGGCCAAGCTCGTGGATGGCCACACGCCTCAGTTCTGAATCTTCAGGTTTCCGGTCGATTCGTTCCCCCATGATGACTTTCTCCATGGCCTCAGAGAAGTCACCCATGGTGATGGTGGCGCGCCCGTCCCGGAGTGCCATGATTGCAGCCTCGTTGGCAAGGCTCTCAAGATGCGCCCCTGAGAAGTGGAAGGTTTCTGCTGCAAGCCTGTCCAAGTCCACGTCCTCAGCCAGGGGTTTCCTCCTCGTGTGGATCTCGAGAATCCTTCGCCGGCCCTCCCGGTCGGGCAACTCCACTCCGACCACCCGGTCGAACCGGCCGGGTCTGAGAAGCGCCGCGTCCAACAAGTCTGACCGGTTGGTGGCGCCGATCACCAGCACGCGGGGGCCTTCCCCGGATCTGAGCCCGTCCATCTCCACAAGAAGCTGATTCAGGGTCTGGTCGTACTCCAGATGCCCCTGGTGCTTGCCCCTCACACCCCCAAGGACGTCGATCTCGTCCAGGAAGATCACGGCGTTCTTCTTGCCCTGCGCCGCCGCGCGCTTCTTTGCCGTTGAAAAGAGCTCGCGGATGCGCTTGGCGCCCACGCCCGCGTACATCTCGATAAACTCCGACCCGGAGGCCGAAATGAACACCGAGTCGGTGTAGGTGGCTGCCGCCTTTGCGAGCAGAGTCTTTCCTGTTCCAGGCGGCCCGCTCAGAAGTATGCCGCGGAGTGGCCGTATTCCAAGTTTGATCGCGCCGGATTCGTTCTTGATGAATTCGAGTGCTTCGACAAGCTCCCGCTTGGCGGTCTCCTGCCCGCCCACGTCGGCGAAACTCACCTTTGGTTGGCCCGGCTGGCGCCGGGTGCCCTCCATGATCTCGAACCGGCGCCCGGTTATGCGGCCAGACAGCATGAGTTCGAACGCCGCGACAAGCCCACCTATGAGGATCAAGGGGGTCGGGTCGTATCCCGCTGCCAGGCAGAAGACGAACCCGGCGACACCTGCGCCGATGGCGATGTCTCTCACCACACTCGCACACCTGCCCTTCCGGATGGAGCCTCCGCGACGGCGACACGCCCACGCGGAACGACCTCATACAGGGCATTGTGGCCATGTCTGAGCGTGACGTAGACATTGCACTCGTCCACGACTACCCGGACGTACGAGAGTTCGGCCGCTTCCGCAAGGGATTCCGCCTCCCGGGCCATATCCGCAAAGGAGCCGGTCGCGATTGCCTCGTGTATGGTGAAATGCATCCTGTGGAAGACGTCCGACAGTACTTCGTCCCTGGAGTCCACTATCCGGATCTCTATGTCATTGCCACCGGATATCTTGGTGAGTGCTCCCTGGACCTTCTTCATGGTCTCCCTGAGGTCGTCGACCTCACCGAGTTCGAGGTTGAGGACCCGTCCGTAGGAAGTCTGCTCGATAGAATACGACCGGACCTCCTGCATCGGGCGGAGAGTCCGCTCGAGAGGAACTGATATGGACGTCCTCGTAACAACCTCGCGGCCGGCGAAGAGGAGCGCAAGCGCCACCCCGAAGCTCACGAGTATTACTTTTGCATCCATGCCGAACACTTTCAAGGGCTTCCCCTCCAATCGGATCAATGTGCCCTTAAGGTGCATGGATCATTATATCACACGCCTCTTGCCAGCGCGAAGGGATGACCTGGAAGGAGGTCCTGTGGATAGATGAAGGCTTGCGGGGGTCTTGATACAGCGGTCTTGGCGGAACAGCGCCCCGAAGCCGTCGCGGTCACCGTGTGGACCGCGCAGCCGGACGGCCCCTCTCATTTCGAACGAGGGGCCGGGAGTCCGGTTTGCCTGGCTCACAGTGAAGGCTAACTGGGCAGCATACGGCTGCCTTGCGAGTCTCCAGGCCCACCGCTTGCAGGCCGGGCAATCAGGCCAAGGTAGGCCACGACTGTCAAAGCGTCTTTGTAACTCAGACTCTCAACCACCCTGGCAAATTCGCGGGTTACCGCCTCACGGTACTTGACGGGTCGTCCGGCAGATCTGGGGCCGCAATCGAATCCTTCATTTTGGGGTCCCCCTCGAACGATCCAGACGTAGTCCAGCAGGAGCATGAGGACATCCTCGAGCATGTACCCGATCTCCCTGAGCTCGTCCCCAAGATCCGTCATCTCCAATCCCCCTTAGGAGCCGACTGGAATCATTCCGATGCCTCGGGTATTCCCACGGCGCCCGAAGCACACGCAGGAGGTGGGCCATGCCCTGGCCACGCCTCACTGCGACCGGTACTTACGAACGAGCACCACTCCCCAACGTTGATCCACCTGTCGCGGACTCTGGAGCGAACTAGGTAGTAGTAGGCATTCCCCCTGAACCATCAGATGTCCTGCTGAGACATATCGACAAATGACACGGGCATTCGAACGCCCCTGAACCCTACGCCTAGTCCCTGCATCACCGGTGTAGAGTAGGGGCCCGAACGCCTCAACAAGCTGGCTGTCGCGAGAATGGGTGGCCGCGGTCACCCGCACTAACTTCGACAACCTGAACCGGCAGTTCTTCTCTCTCCTGAGTCCCAGGGGCAAGGGGCGCTTGGTCGCCTGCGTGAACCGAGGCTATGAGGTGTATGGGTTCGGCCCAGATGGTGAGCCCCGGAGATTGCACGTCCGCATGTTCACGCACCGCGAGTTCGGCCTCACAGACAAGGCGGATTTGGTGGACTACTTGATGAAGCAGGTCGCGCGCCGGAGTGGCATACATCCGGAAGATGTGATGTTCATAGGGGACGAGTTCGGCCCGGTGAGTTTGAGGGCAGCGATTCCCGGACGATGACCTCTTCGGCAAAGGGCGCGATCTACGTCAGTGTCGGCAAGGAGCCAAACGGGGTGCCCCAGGGTGTGTGTCACCTGGGCGGAGGCACTGAGGCGTTCGCCAATATACTTGAAGTGCAGATGAGAGCCTGGAGAGCGGAGGCCGCCCGAGACGCCATGGCAGTCACGCCCACAGGCGGCAATTGGGCGGTGACTGACACCCTCTGCTCCTCGCGGAACGCGGCATCGTATGAGACCATCTTCACTGCTGCAAACGGCTATCCGGGAACCCGAGGCGCCCACGAAGATGGCCTCTTCATTGGGAAGCCCGCTACTCTCATCGCAGGAGTGTTCGACCAGGCCCCGGGCGAAGCCACAGAGCCTGTGGTCGCGCCGGACTGGCTCGCCATAAGGCTCGCGGTCGACGGCACACCGATCTCCACGGATCAGCCTGGTGGGATTCGCGACTACGCACGTGCCCTCGACATGGCTTCCAGGGTGCTCTCCCGCACTTACAGGCACGTGGACTCGGGCGGGAGAACAGTCCGCGTGGACAGCGAGCGGTTTGAGTCCATCGACGACGTTCACCTTGTGTGCATGAGCTATCGGGTGACGGTGGAAGCCGGGACGGGCACTGTCACCTTGAGCTTCCGCATAGACGGGAACGTAGCGAACGCCGGGACTGTACATCTGGCAGTTGAGGAGACTAGCGCCTCCCCAGACCGTGAGATGCTGATGATCGCAGCCGCCGTCAACTCCGGGCGGAGGGTTGTCATGGCGGGGCGTGAGATCGTCACTCGCGTCTCGGTCTCTGTGCCCCCGTCAGCGAGTGTCGCGGGTGGACCCTGTGCGGGCCACGATTTCCAGGTTCACTTGGCCGAAGGCGACTCCGTGACCCTGGGCAAGTATGTTGCGGTGTTCACCTCGAGGGACTTGGAGGACGGCTCCGGAGGAATGGCTCACCCATCATCCCTGGCGGCAGCGGCAAAAGCCCACGGGACGCGCGCGGCTGTGAGCGGGTTCGGCGCTTGCCTTGCGGCACACTCCTCCCTCTGGGCCGCCCGGTGGGCGGGATGCGACGTCCGGATAGCCGGCCCAGACATCGACCAGGCGGCGATGAGATTCGCGCTCTTCCACACTATGTCCGCGGCGTCCAAGACGGACAGGCGAAAGGCCGCAGAAAGAGGCTACAAAGGTGCGGTGTTCGCCTGGGAGAGTGCCGACACCGGAGATGAGACGACTCCCGAGTGGACGGATCCGCACCCAGTGACTGGTGAGCGGATCCGCGTGTGGTGCGGCGACATGGAGGATCATGTGACCGCAGACATCTCCCACGCGGTCTGGAGCTGCTGGCGGTGGACTGGCGATCTCGAGTTCCTGCTCAATTACGGGGCTGAGATTATCATCGACGCAGCCCGGTTCCGGATGACCCGGGCGACCTGGAACGACTGGCGGGGCCGGTATGAGTGCCTGCGTGTGACCGGCCCTGACGAGTTCCACGACAGCGTCAACAACAATGCGTTCACCAACCACATGGCGAAGTGGAACATGGACCGGGCCATCGAGATTGCCGGGTGCCTGCGCGCACACTGGCCCAAGAGGTGGGCGGAGACTTCCGCCCGCCTGGGCCTGGACAACTCCGAGCTAGCAGAGATGGAGCGGGTATCGGGTCTTGTGTATCTTCCCGAGCCGGATCCAAAAACCAACATACTCGAGCAATTCGACGGTTACCACGCGCTCGAGTAGATAGACCCGGCGTCCGTGGACACCGGAGGCCTGCAGGTCGGTGCCGCATTGGGCCATGCGCGTGTGGCTGGAAGCAAGCTCGTCAAGCAGGCAGATGTTCTGATGCTTCTGAATCTGCTGCCTGACCTGTACAGTGTGGGAGTATAGGATGCCAACTGGTCTTACTACGAACCCAGAACCGTTCATACGTGATCGTTGAGCCCGTCCGCACACGCCATCGCACCGTGCAAGCTTGGACGGCCCAATGACGCGTACAGGTACCTGAAGAAGTGCATTGCACTCGATCTTGCGGACGAGCCAGGCAACACTGCAGCGGGCATACACGCGGCGAACCTCGGTGGGGTGTGGCAGGTCGTCGCGTTCGGGTTTGCCGGTCTCCAGCTCGGCGAAAGGGGCCTCAAGATCGAGCCCGCCCTCCCCGACGCCTGGGACCGGCTGGACGTACCCATCCACTACAGAGGCGTCCAACTTACCATCTCTGTTATGCGGCAACGGGTTAAGGTCAGCGTGCACGTGCCGCCGGGACAGGGCTCAGCGGAACCCGGCGTTCACAATACCGGCAGTTCCGGATTCTCCGGAATCAGGATAGAGTGTGTAGGTAATGACATGTGCGTGGACCCGGGACAGACGGCGGAGTTCGTCCTTTGATTCCCGTGAATGGGAAGGGGTTTTGATGGTGGCTGTCCTTCAGCCCCGATGAGCACGTGGTTTCTGACCAGCCTGAGGTCGTGCCCGAGAGCGCCTGCCCTTCGCACTCCCGATGGACTCCCCCACGATCCGGATGGCCAGATCATCTAGTCTGGCAGCCCTCAACCTCAGCCAGACGCCTGGAGCGACGACCGGCCAAAGCAGAGAGGCCCACAGGCGAGCCCCGAGGCTCCTGGCCTTCCACATTCCGGGCCGCGCCACTGCCCGGAACCCACGCGCCACCGGCTCCACTGATATTTCGAGTCCGGCCCTGATCCCGGGCACACCGCCACCAACTCTGTCCTGAATGAGTCTAAGGCGCCAACCGCGGGTGCCGTCCGGGGTCACAACGACACCGAACCCTCTTTCGATAAAGCGAGTAGCAGCATCCCCAACGGCAACCGCCAGGTCGACGCTACTTCGGGAGAAGACCATCACCCTGCGAAGTCCCAGCAAGTGACCACCCCCACGCGCAACGCTGCCGCCCCTTACCCGCTTTTCGCCCCTTTTCCTCCCTTTGTGGCTTCATCATCATATGCAAATATCCTTGCGCGAAATTACGGGCAGTTCGAAGCGCACATGTGTACAGTTGGGAGAATCCGACCGGCCCCACGAAGCTGTCTCGACCTGGGTGACGGCTCGAGACGAGTCTTGTGAGAACTTATCCCAGCCAGACGAGACCTCTTGGACACGCCTCGGGACAGGAGCACGTGAACGTCC
>JANLFS010000082.1:0-9558 GCA_024655925.1 Bacillota bacterium
CCCGGCTCGACACCCCGCGCGAGACGGGCTGGCTCGGCGGCGACTACCATGTGATGCGCTTCCTGCCGCCGCCCCCCGCGGGGCGCCCCGGCGAGGGGCCTGAGGGTTGTTGTCTTGGTCACCACAGCGCCGAAACCCAGGCCGACATAAGTACGTATCCCCGAAGCAGTGGCAGTATAGCTCGCAGATGCCAGGATCAACGGGTTCTTAAGATGTAGTCCACCCGCGTCGACGGACAAGTTCACTCAAGTCACGCTCCTGATTCAGGCTGTTACGGCAGAGCGGCGACCTCGCCTTGCGAGTCGCGCCGAGACATATGGATACACAAAGGCCAGGACGATGAGGATGGCGATGATCTTCGCAACGGGGCTGGCAAGAAAGATTCTCCAGGAGCCCCCGGATATCATCATGGCCCGGTAGAAGTTCTTTTCGGCAATTGGACCCAGGATGATCGCAAGCATCATGGGAACCACCGGGAACTTGAGTTTGTTCATGACGTACCCGAGAAGACCGAAAATGGATACGACGAGGATATCCCAGATGTTGTTTCGCAGGGCGAACGCCCCGACGTAACAGGTGATCAACACCACGGGCATTACTATGCTGGTCGGAATCACCGTGACTCTGGCCCACAGGCTGGAGAAAGGAATCCCCACCGCAAAGAAGAGGACCTGGCCGATGAGCAGACTCGTGAAGAGAATGTACACGATGGCTGGGTTGTTCCCGAACAGGTCGCGCCCGGGTGTGAGGCCATACATCATCAGTCCCGTGAGGAACACCGCCGAGTCGGAGTTGCCTGGGATCCCTAGGGTCAGCGCAGGTATCAGTGCGCCGCCCTGGACTGCGTTATTGGCAGCCTCCGCAGCCACCAGCCCTTCCTCATCGCCCGTACCGAAGGTTTCGGGATGCTTGGACAGGCGCCTGGACTCGGACCATGCTACCATGTTGGCGGCTGCGGTTCCGACTCCGGGTGCGAAACCAAAGATGACTCCTATGAGCGAGCTTCTGATGAGGGTCCCTATGTACTTGAACGGAACCAGCACACCATCCAGCGCCCTGCCGACGACTTTGCCCGACCACGCGACGGGGGCGCCCATCTCCTCTGCAAACACGAATGCCTGCGATACCGCAAAGAGCCCGATTATCACATTGAGGAACGGTATCCCGTCCTGCAAGTAGAGGGTTCCGAAGTCGTACCGGATCTCACCTGAGATTAAGTCGTAACCTATCAGGCTCACAAGCAGCCCCACGCCAGCCGCAATAAGACCCTTGATGGCCGCTCCCTCGGTAGTGGTGGCAATTATGCTCATACCGAACAAGGCGAGCAGAAAGGACTCCGCCGGTCCAAATCTCAGGGCGATGGCGGCAAGCATGGGGGCGAACAAGATGAGCGCCATAATTCCTACTAGGCCGCCGAGCATGGATGCCATCCCGGATATCCCCAAGGCCACTCCCCCTTTCCCTTTTTGCGAGAGGGGGAACCCATCAAAACACGTGGCTATGTTACCGCCAGTGCCCGGAGTGTTCAGCAGAATCGCGCTGATCGATCCACCCCAAAGCACCGCAGACCATGCCGTGATCAGGAAAGGCAAACCCATGGTCCTGGGCAAGGTGAACGTGAAGGGAATCAGCAGCGACATAGTGAGGCTTGCGCCGATCCCAGGGAGGGCACCTCCGATTATGCCGATCACGGATCCGAGAACCATCAATGCAAGGGCTGCGGGGTTAGTCAGCGTCTCCAGTGCCTGGACCCACTGCAACGTCTCTCACTCCTTCGGGTAGCCGATGTTCGAACACCTCGCCTGACCCCAGCCTATCCGAGAACACGCGGGAGGATGACTCCAGCAGGAAGGGGCACACCGAGCAACTTGCCAAACACGTAGTACAGGAAGAGCGTCGTGCCTACCGGCACAGCCGCGAGGGTTGTCACACTTCTCATGCCCAGGGTCCACATGAGGGTGAAGATCAGCAGGATCGAGGATGGTGCAAAACCCAGCGTAACCAGTGCCACCATGAAGAGAGGGATGATTCCGAGAAGCACAAGCAAGCTACGGCGGCTTGCCTTGGGCATGGGTTCGGTTTCTCTGACCACCTTACGGGTGGAGTAGAGGTGTACTAGGATCAGGGCAGAGGTGAGAACCGCAGTCACCTGCGGGAGCTGTCTGGTTCGTGGCCGGTACTTGAACCCCATGAAGAACAGTGTTAGGCAGAATGCCAGCAGAATCAGTGGAAACACGATCTCGGCAACTCTGACCCACGAATAGACTCTTCTCTTGGACATCCTAGCGCCCTCCTCTGTGCCGGAGACGGCCTGCCCGGCCCCTGTTCGCCCAGATGCCGAGACCGGAGCAGGCCGGCTCTGCTCGCTCTTGCTTCAGCCCCTGTGTAGTTACTTCGCAGTCCCAGCTTCCCTCATCAGGATCGGGAGGACCTTCTGAATGCTCTTGTAGTCATCCAGCGTCCTCTTGAGGAACTCCTCCGCTGTGAGTGGCTCTAGAAGTACGCCTGCCTTATTCGCCCACTGGGTATAGGCGGGGTCATTCGCCGCTTTCCAGATGGCGTCCGCGAGGATTTTGGCCCTTGAGGGAGGGGTCTTCGGCGGAGCCCATGCTCCGACACCGTATGGGATCACCACGCCCGGAAATCCAAGTTCCTCCATGGTAGGCACGTCCGGGCACTCCGGGATCCTTTGCGGGGAGTGCACCGCGACGATCTTGATGTCTCCTGTAGCTTCGTATCGGAGGGAACTCGAAAGCGGCATCAAGCCGAAGTCCACGTGTTTACCGAGCACAGCCGCAGCTACCTCGGCGGTGCTGTCGAACGGAATGAACTCGGCATTCATCCCGACGACTTCCTTGAGCATCACCGCCTGGAGCTGGGATGTGGAGCCCAACCCTCCGCCGCCCGCGGCCGTGAGCTTTCGCTTTTTCGATTCATTGATGAGGTCCTGGAGGGACTGAAGCTTCGATGCCCGGGCGACAAGTATGGATCGATAGTCCTTGCCAAGCCAGGCTCCGAGATGCACAAACTCCGCCATCTTGTACTTCGAATCCGGATAAGTCAGCTCGCCAAGCAAGCGTGAGGGGAAGGCGGACACAACAATGGTGTAGCCGTCGGCAGGCGCCTGGTTGAACACGTACTCCATTGCGCGCCGGCCACCAGCCCCGACCATGTTCTCCGGCTGGATGTTCACGCCCAGATTCTTCTCGAGGTAGGGAATGAGGCTCCTGCCTGCAATATCCACGCTTCCGCCGACGTCATGGGTGATGATCATCCTGATAGGCTTCACGGGAAACTTGTCTTCTTGAGCGCCAGCCAGGCCCACACTCATGCACAAGACCAGAACCGCGGCCAACATATGGACCATCATTCGTCTGACTTGAGATGCCTGCATTCTTCTTCCTCCCAATCAGTTTTTCGGGTTCCTTCTTACCTTTCAGGTGCGACGAATCTGCCGTAGCCAGGTCGACCGACGATTTTCCCGTTCTCCGCGACAACCTGACCCCTGACAATAGTGAAGACAGGCACTCCGGTTACCTTCCAGCCCTCAAAAGGCGTCCACCCGCATTTGCTCTGGACTCCGTCCTTGGAAATGGTCTCCGTCCTGTTCAAGTCCACAATGACGAAGTCAGCATCCGATCCCGGCTGTATCACACCTTTCCTCGGGTAGAATCCGAAGATCCTGGCAGGATTCTCGCAGCAGACCTTCACAATCTGGTCGATCGTGATCCGCCCAGCATTCGCAGCGTTGAGAAGCAGCGAAAGGTAGTGCTGGACATAAGGAGCACCGCCGTGCGCCTTCCACATGTCCTGCCACCCTATCTCCTTCTCCTCCAGAGCGTGCGGGGCATGGTCGGTCGCCAGGGCCACTGGAAAGAGGTTCTCAGTGCACGCGCGCCACAGGGCCTCCTGATCTTTGGGAGGGGTCCAAGTGCCGAGCACGTATGGCCCTTTCTCCTCCACATCCTTCCATGTGACGAACAGATGCGGAGGGTTTATCTCAGCCGTCACGTTCACCCCGTGGTCGTACGCAAGTTTGACCATGTCCACACCGAGATAGGTGTTGAGATGGAGCATATGTAGTCTAACTCCCGTGGATCGTGCCAGGATAAGAAGTAGCGCGAAGGCAGTATCGTATATTATCGAGTCGCCCCACCTCAACGCCTTGGCATAGTCCTGAGGACCAGTCAATCCCTTCTCCCAGAAGTAGCGCTTTTCGATGTGCTCGCAGAGTTCCTGATTGTGTGGGTGAACTGCCAGGATGGCGTCGTGCTTCTTGCACGCCCTCATAATCTCCATAAGGTAGCCGTCATCGGTGATTCCAAGCTCAGGCATGTGTGGATAGCCGCGCTTGGTGTCTTTCATCATGAAGACCTTGATTCCGATCGCTCCCATGTTCATAAGAGTCTCGATCTGATCGAGGTCATGCGGCGGACCCGGCCAGTGATTGAAATCCACGATGGCCTTGGTCTCTGCCACTTTGCGGTGCTCTTCGAACCGTTCGGGTGAGTTTGTGCTTGGCTTGGTGTTGGGCATGTCCACCGCAAGTGTCACCCCACCCGCGGCTGCTGCCCTGGTGCCAGTCTCAAAATCCTCCTTGTGGGTGAACCCCGGCTCCCTGAAATGGACGTGTGTGTCGATCAAGCCCGGGAGGACCAGCTTGCCCGACGCGTCTATGATCTTGTCGACCTCGCCTGTGAACGTTCCCGGCGCGCAGAACGCAGCCACTTTCTCGTCATCGACCAGTATGTCGGCATCAACAGGGCCCGATGGCAGGTAGACACGGCCTCCACGTACCAGCATCTGCATCTTCTTTCCCACGTGAGCGCCCCCTCCGAAAGCGTTCTCGCAAGTGCGCGATTTTGCATTACTTGATACGCAATAGATGTGCCAAATGCAGACCCGGACCCACTTGCACCAGACGGCCAGCTCCGTGCCTGACAACCACCTGGAGGGATTCGGCGATGAGTGTGGAACTGCACCCCATCTCGCTCATGTTGTCGCCCGAGACGAGATCTTCCAGCGAGACCCCGCACCAATTTGATGCTGGCCCCGCCAAAATGGCGCGAGTTCGGGAGGTGTGTCTCAGTGGGCAGCAAGATTGTGTTCATCGCCCCCGATTGCGAAACAGCCCAGTCTGTGATCGGAATAGCCAATGAACTTGGCCTGGACGTGGAAGTGCCCGTAGCAATAGCAGAAGACCGGCTCACAATCTTGCGCGATTGCCCGAAGCACGGCGCCGAAGTCGTAGTGAGCCGCTGGGGATACAGCCTACAAGCAGCCAGGGCAGTTTCCGAAGTGCCTATTGTCAACGTAGAGATCACTGGATTTGACATAGCCCGGGCGCTTCAGAGCGCGCGTTCCATGGGCGGACGGCTTGGCATCGTGCACGTGGAGCCCATTCTGGACGGGTGTGCTGTCCTCGCAAACATCATGGGAGTGGACGTCGCCGTGTTCCATCGCATGGACACCGACACCACTTTGGATTTGGAGCGCGCGCTAGCCCGAATGATTGAGAACCAGGTGGATCTCATACTCGGCGGGATAGCCATAACCTCGCTGGCCAGGACGCGGGGGATCAAGGGTTTGCGGATTAGGGCAGGCAAAGAGGCGCTCTCCGCGGCTCTTCTGGAAGCGTCCCGGTTGATACCCGTCAAACAGAAGGAAAGACAGCAGGCAGAGAGGATGAAGGCGATACTCAACTCCGCGTACGACGGCATCATCGCCCTCGACAAGAAAGGAATCGTAACCCTCTTCAACCCGATGGCAGAGCGAATAACTCGCCTGAAGGCTTCAACCGTAATCGGTAAGTCCATCGGCTCGGTCATGCCGGCCCTTGGCGACTCCCTCGCAAGAGACCCATCGGAGAGCGAAGTCGGAGTGATCAGAAACGTTGGAGGAGCGCGCGTCATCACGAACTACGTTCCCATCATGGTTGGCGATGAGATATCTGGAGCAGTAATCAACTTCCTGGACATAGCCCGCATTCAGGACCTAGAGGCCAGGGCCCGAAAGGACCTTGTCAAGCGTGGATTGGCAGCGAAAGCCACGTTCTCCGACATAGTGTTCCGCAGCAAAGTCATGCTGCGAACCGTGGAGGTTGCGAAGAGATACAGCGAACTCGATTCGCCCGTTCTGATCAGCGGTGAGACAGGAACCGGCAAGGAACTGTTCGCCCAGTCGATTCACAACGCAAGTGCCAGGGCGAGTGGCCCTTTCGTGGCCGTCAATTGTGCCGCTATTCCCGAGACGCTGCTAGAGAGTGAACTGTTCGGGTACGTGGAGGGCGCATTCACGGGCGCGCGTAAGCAGGGCAAGGTGGGTCTCTTCGAACTTGCCCACCGCGGCACCATCTTTCTCGATGAGGTGGGCGAGATGCCCATGAGTGTGCAGGCCCGGTTTCTCAGAGTGGTTCAGGAGAAAGAAGTAACCAGAATAGGCGACGACAAGGTGATCCCGGTCGACGTTAGGATCATAGCCGCAACCAACAAGGATCTGGAGGCCCTGGTGCGAGAGGGGAGGTTCCGTGATGATCTGTACTACCGGCTCAACGTCTTAGCCCTCAAGATTCCCCCTCTAAGGCAGAGAGGAAAGGATGATATCCTTGCCTGCCTGGAGCATTTCATTAAGAGGTGCGAGCTGCAGATGGGTCGCACCCCTGGCAAGCTTACTGACGAGGACATGAAGGCCCTTGAGACCTACGAGTGGCGGGGCAACATCAGAGAGGTGGAGAACTTCGTGTGGCGACTTGCGGCCATGACCGGCCCAGATGGCTCCCTCTCGGTGAGCGCGTCAACGCTGCTTAGTGGGAACAGCGAAGAGGAGCATACTGGCGGCAGCCCCAGTGCGGCGCGCCATATCGAGACCCTCCGTGATATCGAGTGGAGGGCTATCGAAGACGCACTTTCCACGTTCTCCGGCAACAAGCGTCTTGCCGCCGAGAGTCTGGGGATAAGCCTCACGACGCTGAGGCGCAGACTGAAAGAAGCACGCGTGCAGGGTACGTGAAGACGCAGCAGGGCGTCAGCCCGTCCGGGCTGGCAGCGCAATGCCGAAAACCGAGAATGGAGCGCTCAAAGCGAATATGCCGCTGAGCGCCACATCGTTCGCCGCAGCCCACCCGAAGTTGTTGATGCCGGAATAGAGGAAAAGCCCAAATGCAACCGCCCCCATCGTTTTCGCAAGTCTGTGTCCCCGGATGCCGAGAAGCCCGCTCCGATCGACCGATGTCCGTTCTTCCCCTGACCTGAGTATCCCTTCGGAGTCTCGGTTCAATCGACCATGACTAGCGGGGCCTGGACTTGCCCACCCGAGTCCCAAGTCACGTCACTACTCAACCGGGAATACCTTGTTCGTTTCTGGTAACGAGGACCACCGCAAACAGACTCGGTGCACTTGCGGTGATCCCCGGAATCGCTAGACTTCTTGGACGGACTACAGGTCCACCTTGTACCTCCGAATGAAGTCCTCGTCGAGCTCAATGCCGAATCCTGGAGCTGTTGGTATCGATACCCATCCGTTGGCGATCTTGGGCAGGTTCTTGACCAGCCTGGGCGTCATTGGATCCCGGACTTCGGAGAAGTACTCAGGATATAGACCGTGCTTGATGGCTCCCATGAGGTGCATAGATATGAGGGGTTCCTCATGGTGGGCCATTCGGACTTGGAACGTTTCGGCCATCTTGGCAACACGCATCCACTCGGTGACACCGCCGCCACATGACGTATCGAAGTTCAGTATGTCGACCGCCTCGCCTTCAACGAGCTCTCTGCACCCTCTATAGGAGAACTCGCTTTGCCCAGCACTCACTGATAGCCCTGTATGCTGCCGAACATACTTCATCCCTTGGATCTCGTCGTACCAATGGACAGGTTCCTCAAACCACGTAATCCCAAGATCGCGCACTGCCAAGCCGAACTGGACCGCTTCGTGACGAGTCCAGCCCTGGTTCGCATCGCAACCGATTATGAAATCGGCTCCCACTGCTTCCCTCACGGCTTCCACACGTTTCGCATCGTCCAGGGGAGACAAGCCTCCGACCTTCACCTTGGCCCCGGCAAACCCTTGCTCCTTGTAGTGCTTTACTTCCTCGGCCAGGTCCTTGGGTCCCTTACCTGCCTCATAATAGCCGGTGATGATGATGGGATGCAGCCGATCGGTATAACCTCCAAGAAGCTTGTGGACTGGCTGATTGCATGCCTTGCCGAGCAGGTCCCACAGCGACGTGTCGACTGCGCCCATAGCTTCTGCCACCCGCGCCCGGTCTCCCTGTTTAAGGGTAACTTGGAACATCTTCTGCCAACACCGTTCCGTACAGAGGGGATCTTCCCCGATGAGGATCGGAGCGAAGTCTTCTCGGATGATTCGGATAACTGCATCCTGGAAGTACTTGTTGTCTCCGAGGAAAGTTACGCCTGCTATGCCTTCGTCAGTATTCACCTCAGTGATCAGCGTGCACCTTTTTGTGATGCTGTAGGTTGAACCGGGGAATGGATGTGTGAGTGGCATCTCCAAGGGAATAGTCTTAATCTCAGTAATCTTCAACCGGGGCACTTCCTTTCGAAGAGAACGTAATCCCGGGCACTACACGGCCAGCCGGTGCTCTGATCGGTGAAACATGCGCTGAGACAGGTACGCAAGTCCGAGCAGCACAAGGCCGAGAGCGTCGGTAGCTGCCCCGGGCTGGATCAGCAGTATGGAAGCCGTGACCAACATGATGCGTTCTACAAGTGTGGTAGGTTTCTGCATGAAGCCCTGCACTGCCATGGCCAGACAAGCCGCTGCAAAAAGGCCTGTGATGCAAGCCAGGATGATCTCCGAGGGCTGACCCTGCATTAACAGAACCGGACTGTAGACCACCGCAAACGGGAGGAGGTATGCAACAATAGCCAACTTCACCCCGTAAAGACCGGTTTGCATCATGTTCGAATCAGCAACCGAAGCCGCCGCATAGGTAGCTAGGCACACAGGTGGCGTTATTGCGGACAGGGTCGCGAAGTAGAACACAAACATGTGCGCCGTCAGTCGTGCAACCCCAAGGTCCATTAGGGCGGGAACACCAAAGATCATGGTAATCACGTAACATGCGGCAGTCGGGAGGCCCATGCCGAGTACCATGGCGGCGACCGCGATCAGAGCCAAGGTGATCGCGAGGTTACCCCTGGTCGCCTGTAGGACTACCGACGTGAACCGGAGGGGCAGCCCTGAGAGCTCGAATGTGCCCACAATCATAGAGGCACATGCCAAAGCCGCAGCGATCGGTGCCATCTTTCTGCCAGCGTCCTGAAGCACGTTCCACGTCTTTGCGAAGTCCATTCGACTCTGAGGTCTCAGCATCCCGACTGCGATTATTGCGGCCGTAGTCAACAGTGCGGCGAAATACGCGCTGTACTGGAGCAACAATAGGACAACGAGAATCACGATGGGAATCAGAAGATGCCACCACTTCGCTAGGATAGCCCTGGTTCCTCCGTCATCGGTACTGCCCTCGTTGTAGCAGCCCAAGTTGTTGCGCAGGGCGTTAAAGTGAACGCTCATATAAACCGAGGCCGCGTACAG
>JANLFS010000082.1:9568-10626 GCA_024655925.1 Bacillota bacterium
AAGGATGCCAGCATAACGCGGGTGTATGTCAGGCCCGTAAACTCCGCAATTAGAAATGCAGAGCTTCCCATGACTGGAGGCATCCACTGCCCAACAGTCGAGGCTGCTGCTTCGACGGCCCCTGCAAAGTGACTCTTGAATCCGGCCTTCTTCATCAACGGAATGGTTACCGTCCCGGTGGCATATACATTGGAGACCGCACTCCCTGAGATCATCCCGAAAAACGCGCTGCCTACGACCGCGGCCTTGGCTGGCCCTCCACGAAGTTTGCGGGTAGCTGCAGTTGCAAGGCGCATGAAGAACTCATTTCCCCCCACTGCGGCAAGCACAGATCCAAACAGAGTGAACCCAAACACATAACTGGCAGAGGTGCCTACGATTCTTCCAAACACTCCGGAGGACGTCAAGAACAGTTGGTCCATGAGGCGTTCGATTGAAACGCCAGGGTGCTTGAACATGCCGAACGTGTACCGGCCATAGAGCGCATGCAGAATCGCGAGAATACCTATCGCGGCCAAGGGAAGGCCTACGGCCCGTCTTGTAGCTTCCAGCAACCCTAGAACCATTATGGCACCAAATACGTAGTCCCATGTCGTCACGGGACTGACGAACGGAATCCGCCAGATGATCCGTTGGAAGTCGAACTGAGTGTAGAACGTGCTGGAGATTACGAGGAGGATCGCAATGATATCATGAATTGGAACTCGGTCGCGAGGCTCTCCTTTAGCTGCAGGATACAACGCAAATACGAGCGAGACGGCAAATGCAACATGGATGGGCCGGAATCGAAGGGGTTCCGGCAGACCTGTCACCAGCGCCCAAACATGGTAGACTGTCATAGCGGCGGCTATCCAGGCCACAACTGTGCCAACAGGACCAACAAGGGTGCGCTGTTTCGAGATCCTCACGGGCTTAGGTGATGTACCCTGCCCCTTATCCTTGGAGTCGCTCATCCACGAATCTCCTCCCATATCCCGAAAGTACTCGGTGAGTACCGCGCCCTCAATGGGCCGAGCGGGATCAGAGTCGCCGGCCAAGGAGACAGGGAGCCGGCGACT
>JANLFS010000082.1:10636-13121 GCA_024655925.1 Bacillota bacterium
TCCTGGGCGGGCGACTCTTCTCTCAGCACCAGTATCCAGGGACTCCATGCCGGCTTAGAGATACCCGAGTTCCTTGAATGCGCGCTCCGCGCCTTTATGAAGCGGAATAGGCACTACCCAGCCCGTTTCGGGCTCGAATGCCTGCATACCCATGAAGGCCTTGACCCACCGATCCTTGTTGGTCAGTATGATCTTGGTCATCTGGTAGGCAAGTTCCTCGGGGAGGTTCTCATGCGCAAACACGACGTAGTGTTCAATGCTAGTGTGGACTGGCCTGTCCACCTTGTTGTAAACCCCAGGTTTCATGGTAGCACGAGGCCACTGATACTCCTTCTCGAAGAATGCCAGCTTGTCGTCGTCGATGGAGAGGAGCGTAATGTCCCGGGAGAACGCCAGCTCGGTGATCCCTGGATGGTATGGTGGGAAATTGTTCCATAACCCGTCGAGATGGCCATCCATGATCGCGGAAATTGCGTCGGAGTAGTCAGTGAACTGGACGTTCCCGCCCCATGCCTTGATATCATCGTAAGTGACGCCGTAAGATTCCAGGACCCGGCGTACGCCAATCTCTCCACCGGTACCTCTAGGACCCACCGACACCCTGATCCGCGGTTTGGTCTTGAGAAACTCGCCAAGGGTGGTAACACCCTGTGGCACGATCCGAGACGTAACAACGAAATGGAAGGTGGCCCCATATCCCAGGTTCGAGAGCGCTCGTATGTTCGTTATCCCGTTCTTAAAACCTTGCTCCCCAAACTCGTGCAGCCCGTTCCAAGCATCGCGAAGCATAGGTGTGGTTGCCAATCCCATTTGGCGTCCTGACTTATCTTTTGAGACGTTGATAATGTTCCCGAAGCTGCCTCCGGGCACTACAACACCGCTGAAGCCCGGGATTTTCTCCTCCCAGGCTGCCGTAAACGCGGTTCCCATGATGAAAAACGTACCGCCGATCGATCCCGCGTTGAACGTAACCTCAAAGGGTGCGGCCAGACTTGGTTGGGATGATCCTGCCAGTGTCAACATGGCAAGGGCGAGTGCAGCAACTTTCAAGCGTGACAAAGTAAGAAACCCCCCCCATCTTCGAATCTGGTGTGAGTCTCTCCGTGACGACGTTGGATGCTGCCTGTTGCGTCTGATACGTAGACTGTTTGGACCCTAGTAAGCCTCCCGACTTCTCTTCGTACCACAGCTCAATCCCTAGTCCCAGCGGTGCACCTCCATTCAACGTTCGGACGAACCCGTGGAGTTTCGCCACGACCTCATTATGTGCTCTTCCATCAGAACCCGAGCAGTGGATCCTTCTCGTCGAGCAAGTGCTTCCATTATCGCAGCATGCTCTGGGAACGTATCTCTGTATGTTCCCCCCGTGTGCATGTAGGCCGTACGCCAGAGGCTGATTTGGGATAGAACAGTATCCAGTTGATTCATAATCGCCTCGTTCGCGCTTGTCTGCCCGATTCTCCTGTGAAACGCGTGGTTGCCCAGCAGGCTATTGGGCCAGTCTCCCTTCTGCCGCGCCATGCGTATCTCCTCAAGCAAAGCCTCTAGGCCTGCTATATCGGCGGTGGTAGCACGTGAGCTCGCAAGAAGCGCCGCAGTGCCCTCCAGGGCAGCGCGAAGCTCATACAGGTCCTGAGCTTCCTTGTGCGATAGCTCTCGCACAAATACCCCCCGGTACGGTTCGCCAACAACAAGTCCGTCGTACGTGAGCCTTTGTATGGCCTCACGTACCGGAGTCCTACTTACTCCCATTCTGTCTACCAGGTCACGCTCGACTAACCGTTGCCCGGGCCCCAGGTAGCCAGTAACAATGGCCTTCTTAAGGCGCTGGTACGTTTCCTCGGAGTACGTACTTGCTTGGACCAATAGCAGATCATCTGGGCGCTCTGATGAGCGGGGCATTCTCCATACCACCCCATATAGTACCTTTGGCCTTTGATGTTCTGTATATGGTATATCATACTCAATATGCCATGTCAACCATGTTATCTTTGTTCATCCTTTATTCTCTCGCATAGGCGTCCCCCGATCTCGTTTTGCCACTCACGACCTACCACCCATCCCAGAGGTGCTATCCAACTAGCGAAGTCGTACCGTCTTGCAGGATTACGTGCGCCCACATGTTGTGCTCACAGAACTGGTCCGTACCAGCACTCGACCGCTTCGCGGGATAGACCATGGCTTTCAGGCTCTCAACGCTTCCTTCACTGATGCACCCCGACCTGAGATGACCAACTTACGGCCGACAACAGTGTCCTCCGCACGTATCGAACACACGTCACAGACCTGTGAACACAACTGCTCATCCTCCAAGCCCCCGCGGCCAAGGCGGTGCCCGTCGAGCGTGGATCGACGCAGGATATGTCCGGAAACGGAGGTGCTCTGACGTCATGGCATAGTCTGCCAGAAGTTGCCATGAGGCATTGAGCGTGCGGCGGCGCGTTCCAATTGATGGGATTAGCACGATATTGCGGGTTTTCTTGTG
>JANLFS010000083.1:0-6473 GCA_024655925.1 Bacillota bacterium
ATCGTCGACTCTCTCGACCCTCTCGAGCACGGTGGGTCAACCAGGGTAGGCCAGTTCCCGCCAAGTTTGTTTGGCTCCATTGCCAGCGGGGCTATGAAGCTGAAGACAACGTCATCGGCGGTGATGGGCTTGCCGTCGCTCCATCTCATGCCGCTTCGGATCTTCAGCGTTGAGGTGTAGAACCTTCTTCCCCCGATGGTCTCTTCGACGATGGGACTCGGCATGCCGGTTGCAGCGGACGGGGCAAGTACCAGATCTGGCAGCGCATTTCCTGTCAGTCCTATATAGCTCTGATAGTACCCAACGTGCGAGTTCCACACGGTCGCCTCCGGGCCCAACTGTGCGAACACGTTCATGGTCGTCACGTCCTCGAAGATAGCCATCTCGTAGATCTTCCCCGCCGCGGCCTGCCCATAGAGACCCGTCGCAGCCAACAGGCCCACGATAACCAAGCCAGCCAGACACAGTCTTGACAACCTCATCGAAAGCCTGCCCCCTTTCCGATTGAATGTTACTTGTATTACTATTCATTCGTTTCCGACTACTAAACTCTTGCCAGCCAATCACAGAAAAGCCCAACCCCCTCCCCAGATTCGGGGCAGAAGGTTGGGAGAATAGACCCGCAATATCCCCAGACTGCGACGACCTCACAGAAGCGATACGACTGATCCCGCAACACGAGCCTCGGCGCCCGGGCCGAAGCCCTCCTCAACGGAAATGACCAGACCTGTCTGGTCGATTACGAACACGACGGGAACGCCCCGGACTCTGTAAGATGCGGCCGCCCCGACCGTGTCACGCCCTGTGAACAGCGGAAATGTGATTCCGAGCTGGCTTGCGACCTGCTTTGCCAGGGACGCATCCTCCCCGAGGTCGTTGAGTCCGGCGCAGACAAGGCCCTTCTTCTTGTACATGTCGTAGAGTCTCTGCATCGCGGACAAGGCGTCCGCCGAGACCCTGTAACGGCTGTTCCAGAAGACTACCACCGTTGGAGACCCAGATGCCGGCACCTCCAGCCTGGACCCGCGCAAGTCGATTCCGCGGAACCGGGGGGCCTGAGAGCCCACAAGAGATGCCGGCTGCGCCCCAAGTGCCGGGTATGTTGTGACCAGCATTATGATAGCGATCACTGCGTATATGCTTCTTCGCAATGAAGCCACCTTCCCCGCACGATCATCCGGCCCCGCACGTGAATACAGGACCCACCCGATTTGACGCACCAGGGGGCCCCGTGTTTCATGAGGCATAATGTGGATTGCGGCGGCGCCCGGGTTCCTTAGGTTCCCCCGAGGTAGGCCGCCCGCACCTTTGGGTCGGATGCAAGTTCCTTTGCCGGACCTTGAAGGGAGATACGCCCCGTCTCGAGGACATACGCCCGATTGGCCACAGACAGGGCCATGTTGGCATTCTGCTCTACCAGAAGAATCGTGGTTCCAGTCTGGCTGATCTTCACTATAGTATCGAATATCTCCCTGACCAGCAAGGGCGCCAGGCCCATTGAGGGCTCATCCAGAAGCATCAGGTCGGGTCTTGACATCAGACCGCGCGCTGTCGCGAGCATCTGCTGCTCTCCGCCTGAGAGCGTCCCCGCCACCTGAGTGCGCCGTTCTTTGAGTCTCGGGAAGAGTTCGAACACCCACTCGAGGTCCTTCGCTATCTCAGCCTTGTCCTGACGGCGGTACGCTCCCAGCTCGAGGTTGTCCAAGACCGTCAGGTTCGCGAATATGCGCCGGCCTTCCGGGACCTGGGAGATCCCGAGGTCTACGATCTTGTGGGCAGGCACCGTGCCCAGGTTCACAGAGTGCTCTCCGACCCCTGCCTTGCCCCCCGGCCCACGGGCGGCAGCGTATGTCATGGTGCCACTGGTCGCCCGGATGAGACCGGAAATAGTCTTCAGGATTGTGCTCTTCCCCGCCCCGTTCGCCCCGATCAGTGTCACGATCTCGCCCCGTTCGACCGTAAACGAGACCCCCTTGATGGCGTGGATCGCTCCGTAGTGCACGTTAAGATTCTCAACGTTCAGCAGCATCAGACCGCCTCCTCCCCGAGGTAGGCTTCGATGACCCGCCTGTTCCTCTTGATGTCCGCTGGCGCCCCTTCCGCAATCGTGACACCGTAGTCCAGGACGATTATACGCTCACAGAGGTTCATGACCAGGCTCATGTCGTGCTCAATCAGAAAGATCGTCAAGTCGAACCTGTCTCGTATCCACAGGATGAGTTTGAGCAGTTCCTGAGTCTCCTGGGGATTCATTCCCGCGGCCGGTTCGTCGAGAAGCAAGAGCTTGGGCCCGGTCGCGAGGGCCCTGGCGATCTCGAGTCGCCTCTGCGCGCCGTACGGAAGGCTGCTCGCGATCTCATCAGCCTTGTCGTCCAGGTGAAGAAGCCGCAGGAGTTCCATGGACTTCTCGTATATCTGGTCCTCCTGTGGAACGTATCTTCCGGTCCTGAGCACAGCCTCAGTCATTGAATACGGATAGTGGCCGTGGAACGCCGTCCTGACATTGTCCAGGACCGTCAGGTTGTTGAAGAGCCTGATGTTCTGGAATGTCCTGGCAATTCCAAGTTCGGTCACTTCAAACGGCTTCTTCTTGGTGATGTCTTCTTCCATGAAGTAGATTGAGCCAGACGTAGCGTCGAGGAGCCCCGTGAGCATATTGAAGACCGTGGTCTTCCCGGCGCCGTTCGGGCCGATCAGCCCCACGAGCTCACCTTTCCTGAGTGTCACATTGAAGTTGGAGACAGCCTTGAGCCCGCCGAAGCTCATGGAGAGATCCCGCGTCTCGAGAATGGGCGCAACCCCGTCCCGGCCGCCGTTCTTCGTCGGCTGTCGCTTGTCCGCGAGACCTAGCATGCCGAACGTGAACTCCGTGGTTCCCATGAGGCCTTTAGGCCGGTAGAGCATCATGAGTATCAGCATCAACGCATAGACAATCATCCTATAGTCAGCGACAGCACGCAGAACCTCAGGCAAGAAGGTCACGACGAAAGCCGCGGCCACCGTTCCTGTCAGGCTGCCGAGGCCGCCTAGGACAATGATGACAAGAGCTTCTATGGACTTCATGAAGTCGAACTGGCTGGGGTCAATAAACGTGATCTTGTGTGCATAGAGCCCTCCGGCGATCCCAGCGAAGAACGACCCTATCACGAAGGCTGTTATCTTGTAGCGGGTAGTGTCGACCCCCATGGTCTCTGCCGCGGTTTCATCTTCGCGCACGGCCACCAGCGCCCGTCCATGCTTCGACCAGATGAGGTTCTTTATCAGGAACACACTTGCGGCGGCTATCACGTAGACCCAGAGGAAGGTGGTGTGGGCAGGGATGGCCGTGAGTCCCCTCGGACCCCCTACCACATCCAGATTGACTATTATGACCCGTATGATCTCCCCAAACCCCAAGGTGGCGATGGCCAAGTAGTCACCGCGCAGGCGCAAGGTAGGAACACCGACGATGAGACCGCCGAGTGCTGCGCCAAGCCCTCCCATCAACAGCGCGACAGGGAATGGGAACCCCATCAGTTTCGTCATGGAGGCCGCGATGTAGCCGCCGATGGCCATGAACCCCGCGTGGCCCAAGGAGAACTGCCCCGTGAATCCGTTGATCAGGTTCAGGCTGGCACCCATTATGACATTGATCCCGACCCAGATCAGTATCTGCAGGTAGTAGTCGTTTATCAGGAAGCCTGCTCCATGCATTGCGGTGACAAGGAAGTACCCGGCTAAGAGGCCCGCCAGTGTGACGCCGCCGCGCATGAGGCTCTTCCCGCGAAACACGCTCAAGACGTTCGCAAATCTCGAACCACTCACCCGCGCTCACCTACACTTTCTCTCTTACGGCCCGGCCCAGCAGGCCCGCGGGCTTCACGAGCAGGATCACTATCAGGATCGCGAACGCAATGGCATCCTTCAGCATCGATGAGACCCATGCGATGACGAAGACCTCCGCGACGCCCATGATCATGCCGCCCAGCATGGCTCCGGGCACAATCCCGATGCCTCCCACGACGGCAGAAACAAACGCCTTGAGGCCATACATGACTCCCATCGTCGGGGCAATACGATTGTAGTAGAACCCAACCAGTATCCCTCCAGCAGCAGCCAGTGCAGACCCGAGGGCGAAAGTGACACTGATGATGGAGTCTACGTCGATACCCATGAGCCTCGCCGCATCCTTGTCGAAGGACACAGCTCTCATCGCCTTGCCCACTTTAGTCCTGTAGACGATGTAGCTCAGAAGAAGCATCAGCCCGATGGCGGTTCCCAACATGATCAGCTGGGTATTGGAGATTATCACGCCACCGACATCCCATACGACAGTCCTGATGACCCGCGGGTAAGGCCGGGGCCTGGCTTCGAAGAGCTTCAAACCAAGGTTTTGCAGAAACAGCGACATGCCAATCGCGGTGATCAGGGCCGCGATCCTGGGGGCCCGCCGAAGAGGTTTATACACGAGCCGCTCGATGGTCATGCCTGTCAGTGACGCGAGCGCCATCGCCAAAGGGAGCGCGAAGTAGAACGGCACTCGGAACTTCGTGATCAAGAAGAACCCGTAGTACGCCCCTAGCATGAAGATCTCACCGTGGGCGAAGTTTATGAGTCGAATAATACCATAGACCATCGTGTAGCCAAGGGCGATCAAGGCGTAGATGCTGCCCAGGGCCAGTCCGTTCACTATCTGCTGGACTATCTCGCCGAAAACCAGGCCACTACCCAAGATTCATCACTCCCACCACAAAGGCGGGGGCGGCGAGATGCCACCCCCGCCCGCTGCTACTCTGGGAAATCGCCCGGCGCTACGGGTTGACTGTTGTCTTGTAGACGAACTTCCCGTTCTTGACCTCCAACACAACGGCGCTCTTGATCGGGTTGCGGTTCTCATCGAGCGTCATCCGGCCGGAGACAGCGACGAGGTCCTTCGTGGTCGCCATCGCGTCACGGATGGCCGTACGATCCAGCTTGCCCGCTCGCCTGATCGCGTTCTCCACGATCAGGCAAGCATCGTAGGCCAGCGCGGCGAGCGCGTCCGGCGCGGACTTGTAGGCAGCCTCGTAGGCCTTGAGGAACGCCATCGGGACAGGGTCGGTCGAGCCCGGGGCATAGTGGTTCGAGAAGAACCCACCTTCGATTGAGTCTCCGGCGATCGGCACGAGCTCGGAAGAATCCCAACCATCACCGCCGAGGAACACGGCCTTCCTGATCCCGAGCTGTCTGGCCTGCCTGGTAATCAGGCCCACAGTGTTGTAGTAGTCAGGCAGGAAGATAACGTCTGGATCGAGCCTCTTGATCTTGGTCAGCTGTGCGGAGAAGTCGGACTCGCCGACCCCGTAGGTCTCGCTTGCCACGACCTTGCCGCCGCCAGCCTCGAACGCCTTCTTGAAGTTCTCAGCCAAGCCTTTGGTGTAGTCATTCCCGATGTCGTACACCATCGCAGCGGTCTTGGCCTTAATGGTCTCAAGAGCGAACTTCGCCATGACCAGCCCCTGGAACGGGTCGATGAAGCAGGCGCGGAAGATGTACGGACCGACCTTTGTGACTGCTTCGTTGGTGGAAGTCGGAGAAATCATCGGCACCTTGGCGGCATCGGCGATGGGGGCGCCCGCAAGGGTGCACTTGCTTGCGACGGACCCTATGATGACGTGTACTTTGTTCTGGTTGATGAGCTTGGACACTGCGTTTGCGGTCTCAGATGGGGTGTTCTTGTCGTCCTCCCAGTAGACCTTCACGGGGTTGCCCAGTATGCCGCCGCGCGCGTTGACTTCCTTCTCCCAGAGGAGCACGGCGTTCTTGGTGGAGATGCCGAAAGTTGCGACGTCACCGGTAAGTGGAGTCACGAGTCCGATCTTGATCTCCTCGGCCCCCAGGGCCATCGTACTGAAAGCAAGTACAAACAGAAACGCAATTACAGCAAACTTCTTGACCACAACCCTCGCCTCCCGAATAATTAATCTCCCCACATCTGGGGGCGTTCTCGCCGACAACAGGTCACACGGGCAATCGGTCACTGCACAAGACCTTCCCTGTCCGCACCCCTCCAATCCGCCCGGGCGATGCTCTGAAAGCGAACCTCAAGCGCTTCGCTTGAGGGGAAACGTGGATCGACCGGCGATTACTTGTCGAAGATTATACAATCGGCCTTCAGCAGGTGTCAAGTGCAATCGCAGCCACTAATTCGGCAACCGCCCCAAAACTTCCTTCTTGCCCCGGCAGTTTCCGGCACCACCGAAACCAGATCGGTTCACCCCCACACGCGTAGGGACGACGCCCGGCGCCACGTTTCGATCTCGGCCGTGGTCGGCTTCACCCCCATACGCGTGGGGACGACGGGAAGATCGGGATGATGATGGCAGGGCTGTCGGCTTCACCCCCATACGCGTGGGGACGACGGAGATTCTCCTGAACTACTGGAGATCTCCTTGGAGATGAACGCCCTCGAGAGCCTTCGTGCTGCTCGAGGGCTGGATCACCGCCGTTTGGCG
>JANLFS010000083.1:6483-9337 GCA_024655925.1 Bacillota bacterium
CGACGTCGGGAGGGATATAGATGATTTTTCCGAGTACTTCAGAGTATCTGTACTGGCCGTCCGTTCCCGGCGGGGCTTCGCGGATGGTCCTCTCGAACTTGTTCACCTGGGCATCCATGTTGTCAGCGTAGTGCAGTACGCAGGCCTCGATGGTGGAAGGCACCACAGGGGACCCCCACTCCAAGGCGCCATGGTGGCTTACGATGAGATGGCTCATTCTGAGAGTCATGTCGGCATCCCAGCACGGATCCGGAGAGTCGCACCTTGCCCGGTCTGAGCAGTTGGCCAAGGCCGAGATGTGCCTTCCGACAGCGTCAGCCCCGATCATGATGTGGTCTTCCATGACTCCCGCAGGCGCCATTGTGGCCGCCGCCCTGGTCCTGTCGTATGCATACGATCCGAGCTTGCCGATGTCGTGGAGAAGTGCACCCGCGGCCAAGAGGTCCCAGTCTATGTAGTCATACTGCTCCGCGGCACATCGACAGATCCGCAAGACGCTTACGGTATGTTCCAGAAGCCCGCCGAAGTACGCGTGATGGTGTTTCACCGCCGCTGGCCATTCACAGAACTTCGCAACGAACTCGGAATCGCCAAAGAACGACTGGAGCAAGCACCTGACCGGTTTCTTAGTCACCGAGGCGACAGTCTCCTCCAGTTCACCTCGGAGCGCATGGATATCCCGAGTGGTGGCAGGGATGAAGTCAGCAAGATCACACTCGCCTGCTGCGCATATGGTAATTGCCCCACCGAACTGTGCGGAGTCCATGGACAACTGGAGGCTTCCCGCATACTCGGTGACCGGCGCATTCTTGAGCCTAACGAGAACACCAGGCTCGAGACCTGGGGTCGCGCTCTCCGAGTAATTCCAGAGTTTCAAACTGATGTCTCCGGTCCGGTCGACCAGCCGGACCTCGGCAAAGGAAGACCCGGCCCTAGTCTGCCTGACCTTGATGTCTGCGCACATGAAAACCGAGTTGACGATGGTACCCACTCTCAACTCGGAAGCAAACTGCCGCTTCTCAACTTGTCGCTGCATATCCGGATTCCTTTCTGGGATCTTCGGAAGGGAAGAACCTGTTGATCTCCACGGCCGCCGAAGATGGACTGTCAGACGCATGAACGAGGTTGAACCTCAAGCTCGTGGCCAAGTCACCCCGGATGGTGCCCGGTGCAGCCTTCATGGGGTCGGTCGCTCCCACCATCTGCCTAGCTGCTTCCACAGCGTTGGGCGCCTCCAGAACCATGGCCAGCACAGGGCCGGAGGTCATGTAGGCCCGAATCTCCGGGAAGAATGCTTCGGAAACCAGATGTGCGTAGTGCTCTGCGACTAGATCGTCCGTCATCACAAGCGCGCGGGCGTTGGCTACCCTGAACCCTCTGCGCTCGAACCTCGAGACAATCTCACCCACGAGGCCGCGGGACACCCCATCTGGCTTTATGATTATGCATGTACGCTCCATGTCTAGCCCTCTCCGCACTCCACGGTCTCGGGACCGTAACTGAACGCACAGACTACCCTTGCCTCTCGGCAACGGATCTACCCAGGTTGATCAAGTCCTTGAGCGCGGTGGCTGACGCCGCCCTGGGGCCACCTGCGCCTCCCACCATTGTAAGCTCTCCGAAGATGTCGGTCACGAACCGCACCGCCTTGAAATCCCCCCGCACCTGTGCCAGGAAGTCCCCATTCGGGATCGGCGTGGGTTTCACCTCTATGGAGACATCATCGCCGTTTCTGACCGCCCGTCCGACAAGCCGGAGTGTTCGCCCTTCCATCGCCCAGTGGGCGATATCCCGTCTCGTGACCTGCGTGATCCCCTGCACCGATACGTCATCGAGGGTCTTTCCCGCCCGCATCGCCGCATTGGCAAGGAGCAAGATCTTGCACGCGGTATCCAACCCTTCGACATCCCGCCCCGGATCGGTTTCGGCGAGTCCGAGGGCCTGCGCCCTGGTTAGGGCCTCGGAATAGGGCAGACCTTCGTCCGACATCGACGTCAGAATGTAGTTGGTCGTGGCGTTCAGAACGCCCTCGATTACTAATATCTCCGCGCCGGCAAGACTTCGAACGGCTGTGTCCAAGGTTGGAAGGCCTGCTGCCGTCGCCCCACTGAACTTGAGCACGACGCCGGAAGCTTCCGCGGCCCCTGTCAAGCCCGGGAAATCCGCGACCAGGGGGGCCTTGTTCAAGGTGATGATGTGACACCCGGCCGCAGCCGCCCGTTTCAACCTACTGAGTGCAGGTTCCCCGGTCAGGAGGTCGGACGCAGATGCGTCCACCACGACCCTGCACTGCTCTGAGGCCTTTGGAAGCCACAAGTCCATGTCTTCGGGGTCGCTGGGTCGAAACCCTGGAAACTGGGAAAACGGTCCGCCGTGCTCAGCGTACAAGGCCAAGTCCGACAGGTCAAGACCCGCTTCGTTCGTGATTCCTCCTCGCGACGTGACAACGGCTGTCAGTGCCACGTCTAGACCGAATTCCCTCTCCAGCATGTCTCGTTTTCGGTGGAGCATCCGGACGAACTCTCGCCCCACATGTCCGAACCCGTATAGAGTCGCCGAGATCCGCAAGTGGAGTGCACCCTCTTTCGACATTCTGCGTTCATTCTAGCCTCGCGCGGAGAAGACTACAATCAGACTGCCTCATCCTCCCTCGACTCGCTCGCTGGAGGTTCACCCCTCCTCACCCGCTTCATGAAGACGAACGCGACGATGGCACATATCATAGCGAATGGGAACACCACACGCATGCCCGCGAGATCCCGCAGCAACCCGAACACCGGAGGACCGCTGATCGCTGCAAGGGACGAGAACAAGTAGTACAGCCCAGTAAACGCCCCGGTTCTCGCCCTCGAGG
>JANLFS010000083.1:9347-10098 GCA_024655925.1 Bacillota bacterium
CCATATCGACGACCATCGGATACGAGTTGATGTTGATCAACGCCCAGCTTGCCCCCGCAAACGCCAGGAGAATGGGCATGATGAGCGAAAGCCTGACCAGCACCCACTCCACGATTGCAGGATACCCGGCTTCAGTGATGGATCCGCCGAACATTCGAGTGAGAATACGGAGGGCGGGCACAGCTAGGCTTTCCCTCCCGATCAGGGCGAGTGCGAACAAAGCAAGCACAAGGCATGCGAGACCGATGCGTATAGTCCTTCCCCGCCCGATGCCTGTTCCAACAAAACCCGCCGGCACGGCGAAGACCATCAGAGACAAGGAGAAGAACCCCAGGTAGAAAGCCCCGGCAGCCTCGGATATGCCCCACATCTCCCTCCCGTACAGAGTGAAGAAGGCCTCGATCCCGCTCCATCCCACGAACCAGAAGAAGATCGCGGCCAGCATCGCCCGGGCGCTGTCGTCGGGATCCGCCCACACTTCTCGAAGGGCCGACAGTATGCCGACAGACCCCTTGGCCTCACCGCTCCCTTCTACGGTTGCAGGCTCGACTATCTGCCGCCGCAGAAGGAGAGTGACGAGGACCATCACTACGCCTCCGAACACAAACGGCAGCGCCGGGCTGATCCGGTAGAGCTGGGACCCAAGGAAAAACGCAAGCAAAGCTCCGAACCCGCCCATGAGGTTTATGACCCCGTTCGCCTTGCTCCGAAGGGGGGGAGGTGTGATGTCCGGCATAAGGGCGACAGTGGG
>JANLFS010000083.1:10108-12698 GCA_024655925.1 Bacillota bacterium
TGGGTGCGCGGAAAACGGTCATGGAGACATTCATCAGGACCAGCACGACAATCAGAGCGTACAGGTGGGACCTGAAGGCCGGAATCAGTGCGAAGAAAAGCGCTCCGAGGGGCATCCCCACAAGGATGTATGGCATGCGTCTGCCGTAGCGGTTCCAGGTCCGGTCGCTCGCGGCCCCGAAGAATGGCTGCAGCGTGACGGCTGCGATATTGTCGAAGGTCATGATGGCCCCGACGAGAAAGCCTTTCATGGCCACATCCACAAGCAAGGTATCGAGGAACACGGGAACGAAAGCGTTGTACAACGCCCAGCTGAGGCTGATGGCGAAAAAGCCGAAACCGAGGATAAGAGTACGGCGGTAATCAAGCCTCATCAACCGGTTCACCCCCACACGCATGGGGACAACGTTCTGGCCGGAGGCCTCCCAAGGCTCGGCCCCCCACATCCCGGATTCGGACTGCAGTCCCGGGGTCGTTGGTTATCACCGCGTCAACCCCCGCCCGGATGACCCTGGCGATGTCCGCGGGAGTGTCCACTGTCCAGGTGTTCACAGAGACTCCCGCCAGATGTGCCCCAGAGACGAACTCCGGGAAGATGTTGTAGTGCAACGGGTGCAAGGCCTCCGCGCCGATCCGACGGGCATAGTGCCACGGCTCCACCAGACCCGCCATATAGAGGATTCCCGTCCTGCACTCTGGTGCCAGTCTCTTGAGTTCCACCAGACTGTAGTGGTTGAACGAGGAGAACACGACCTTCGACTCTATTGAGCGTCTGCGGACGAACTCGGCGAGCTTCTGTTCGATCCCGGGGTAGACCACGATCCCACTCTTGATCTCGATATTCAAGAGAGACCATGATTGCCCTAGAGCGTCCACTACGTCCGAGAGAGTTGGAACCCCTTGCCTTGGGAAATCCCCGCGGAAGTGGGCGGCCGCGTTCAACGCTCCGAGTTCGGTTACGGAATGCTCCCGGACCATCCCGTGCCCATCAGTGGTGCGGTCGACATATTCATCGTGAATCACAACTAGCTCATCATCGCGCGAGAGGTGAACGTCGAGTTCCACTCCGTCCGCTCCCAGTTCCATGGCCTGAACGAATCCGGCCAACGTGTTCTCGGGAGCCACCGCCGGAGCCCCGCGGTGGCCCAGGATCAAAGCCGCCGATTTCAAGACCCATCCACCTCCAGAGTTCCCCCCTGTGCAAGCAAAAGAGACGCTGCGCTCTCGATTCACGGCTCATGCCCCGGGCTGACCGCCCCACACCAGCAGGGCAATGCCAGAGGAAGAGGCTGCCGCTTTCGCATATTTGACATGTTCCATCGAAATCCTGCGCTCAGGGGTGAGCCGGCAGCATTCATCGAAGAGGTGGATTGGGTGGGAAAAGCCCGAGGCCCGTGAGGAGCCGCAGGGCGGCCTGCTCGAACTCAGACCGAGCCATGGCAGGATCGTTGGACTCCCCCGAAAGAAGGGCGTCACGTGCGGAGAACGCATCATCGAGAGCGCGCGCGAAGTCGAGCCGGCTTCGGCTTATAATGGCTCGGACGCGACTCTCCAGAGCCTCGAGTTCCAGTTTCGTGCCGGAAGACGCCGCACCCGCCTGGGAAGTCACGCTGTCCAACACAAAAGAGATCCCTGCATACACCGAAGGTGCGTCAGCATCTTGCGGCCACGAGAACCCCACCCGTGCGTGGACTTCGGGAACCCCCAATCCTTTTACATCGGGTGCGTTCGCTCTTCTGGCCAAATCGAGAAGACCCCCGGCCACCGAGGGGTCGTTCTCAAGCCAGAGGTCGGACAGGGCATCGAATTCCCACCCCGTGAGGAAGTCCAAAGACCGCTCATCTACAACGTCGCCGGTCAACCAAACCAGCTCATCCGCCATGAGGTCCAAGCCGAGCTTCGCCCTGACCTCGCACAGCAGGGACCGGCACGCGGAAGAATCCGCTCGCCCGAACGCGGCCTCGAGGTTGCGCAACGACCGGAGGGCGGACGCAACCGCCCGGCCTTGAGCTCTCAGGCAGGATAGCTCCGCCAACCTTAACTCGAGCCTGCTGAGTTCCGCTCCAGATGACCCCGACCTCCTGCGGAAGGCAGGGATCGGGACCTGCACCTCTCCGGACCACGCAGAAACCTCATGCAACAGGTGACCGCCCAAACGATAACTCAGACGCCCAGAGAACCCTACCGCTCCACGGGACTCCATCCATGCCTCAGCCGCGAGCCCGGCGAGGATATCGATGCCGCCCGAGAACTCCCAGGGCACACCGGAGCCATCGCGTGCCCTGCGGAGCTCGGAGAGCCTCACCCAGGCCTCGAGCGAGGCAGGGTCGGCCAGTACCGCTGCCTGGATGAACCGGCCTGCATCGAACTGAACCGCTGGGCCACCAAAGAGCCCTGTAGGATCCTCCTCAACCGCCCCGCCCGGGAAACACCGAGCGGAGCCTGGACAGACAGCGATAGAAACCAGGAGCAAGATACCAATGGCCTGTAACCACCTGGAGACGGTCATGAACCGGGTCCCGTCCTCCTTTTCATGGACATATCTCCCATGGGAGCTGTCCGCAAGGTTCCTGCTTCGTCCACAGGCGCCG
>JANLFS010000084.1:0-5440 GCA_024655925.1 Bacillota bacterium
GAAGCGGCGAAGCGAACCCTTGACGGCATAGGCCGAGGTTGCGCATACAATCCGTGCTGCTGGGACAGCGTCCCCAACCGTTAGCGCCTGCAGCAACCCGCTCCGCACGGTCCGCGGACGGTCAGATTCCCCAGCCGTAGGCGCAACCGATTCGAGGAACGGGGAAGTCCCCACTTCTTCTTGACTCAGACTTCCTCCTTTTGGGCGTTGACCCCATTGGCGAGTAGGACTACCATATGTGGAGAACAGCGTTTGAGGGGGGACAATGTAACACTTGAGGCAGTACCCGAACCCCGTTAGTCCTAAGGTCGTGGAACCGCTCGTTCTCATCGCCAGTCTTGCGAAATGGTTAGTGCTGTCGGCTCTAACAGGTGGAGTGGCCGGCCTGGCCGTCGTGGGATTCCTTCACGTTCTCGGGGCGGGAATCGAGTTTGCGTCGAAGATCAGCTACTGGTGGATCGCTCTCCCTGTTGGAGGATTCGTCTCAGCGGCCATCATCCACTACATATCCCCCGAAGCTTATGGGCACGGAACCGAGGCAGTCATTCGCGCAGTGAACAAGGGTCAAGGGGAGATCCCTGTCATAGTCGCCCCGGTGAAGGCCTTGGCGACGGTGATCTCCTTATCGGTGGGAGCGTCGGCGGGGAAGGAAGGCCCGTCCGCTCAAATAGGAGGAGCCCTCGCATCGGGCATATCAGACCTTCTGAGGCTGGACGCGGAAGACCACCGGAAGCTCACCATGTGCGGGCTGGCGGCGGGATTCGGGATCGTCACCGGGGCGCCGGTGTCAGGGGCCATTTTCGCAGTGGAGGCCCTGGTCATGGGATCGACCGCTTCTAGTGCACTGCTGCCTGCGGTGATCGCGTCCACGTCTTCAGTATTCACCGCCCGCGCTCTCGGGTGGTGGCATCCCCTTCAGGCGCACGTGCATGTGGAGGCCATGGATCCAGCCCTCCTGGCCCGGGTGGTGCTGTGTGCCCTCCTTCTCGGCCTCGTGGCTTACATATTCATAGAGGCTGTGGAGACTTCGGAACGGTTGTTCCACCGGATGCGTGTATTCCAGCCAGCAAGGACCTTCATAGGAGGGGTGTTGCTCGTTGCGCTTGCGGTTGCATTCTCGAGGCAGTACTTGGGTCTTGGGACCGAGATATACGAAGCTGCACTCGAAGGCCATTCCGTTCCAACGTGGGCTTTTGCGCTGAAGATCCTCTTTGTAGCAGTCACCCTGGGCGCGGGGTTCAGTGGGGGTGCGATGACCCCAGTCTTCGTGATAGGCGCGGCCGCCGGGAGCACTCTCGGGAGGCTCCTCGGGTTCGACCCGGTGTTCGCGGCGGCCGTCGGTATCGTGGGGCTCCTGGCGGGCGCGGCAAATACGCCCATAGCAGCGTTGGTGTTGGGGCTCGAAAGGTTTGGGCCGGGGTTCGGGATCTACGGCGTTGTGGCCTCTGTGGTCAGCTTTGTGGTTGTTGGGCACAGGAGCATAAACGCCACCCAGCTTCTGGGATCCCCAAAGACTCATTCCCTGGTGGTGGACATGGGGCACACTTGTGAGGAGGCAGAGAGCGTCAGGCTCCGGGAAGACGCTCAGCACAGGCTGGATGCGGTATTCGGGGCTCATGTGGAGGTGGCGCCGATGAGGTCACCCCACCGTACGCCTCCCCACCGATGACAGGGCAAGGGCCAGGAATCCGGCGAAGGTTGCAAACGCCGCGCCTGTGGCCACCTTCCCTGTTGACTCGTAGATGGTTTCACACGCCAGCCCCCCGTCAAGGGGGGCGTTTTCTATCAGATCGCGGCAGGCATCGTCCTTCACTCCAGCGAGCAACGTGTTGCACGCGTGCATCGGCCAGGGCCTGGGAGAGTGGGCACACCCAACGCCGGTGAACCGGCCGGATGCGGAGCGGTACGGGTTGTCTGATGACATGATCCAGGCCAGTGTGTTCGCGAACACTCGGTCAGCAGGGCTGACGAACCCGTAGTAGGCGAGGAGCACCAGACTCCCTGGTGGATCGTCGTAGATCTCGTGATTGCCCTCGAGGTCCACCGACCACGCGAACATGGGGCCCTTCGACCCTTCGACAATGCAGTGCGTGAGAACAGCCTGGGCTACTTCTTCAGCTTGAGATAGGTACCTCTGGGCATCATCCGGTCGCCCGGATTTCAGCGCGACCTGGGCAAGGTCCGACAGAGCCCGCCACACCAGCACATTGTCATAGGTAAGGTACGGATAGCGTACCGGGTCATCGCTGGGGTCGAGGAATGTCCGGTACAGAGCGATCGTGGGGTGGCGCCACTGGGGCAAGGTTTGCATCACCGCGGCCACTCCTCTGGATATCGGCTCCTCAGCCACCACGGACAGATCGCCCGTTGTATTCACATATCGTCCCAGGGCGATGACGTATGAGGCAAGTTGGTCAAGTTCGAATCCGGGGTAGAGAAGCGTTCCTCCGATGTAGTGAGCGTGGATGCCCGCGTTCCTCGCGTGCCGGCGGAACGCCGTCACCAGTATCTCCCGGGCGAAGGCCGGATCGCGGTCTACCATGACGGGATACGCCCAGAGGAAGGTGTCTCTCGGCCAGAACGCGGCACTCACGTAGTACCTCGGGCTTCGAGAGGTGAGCATCACGAGGTCCTCGGTGTCGATGGCTCTTCCGTGAGCGAAGAACCGGGAGAAGAAGAAGTTGCGGGAAGCCCTGGTATGGCCGGGGCCGAACCCGCGTTCCGCCAGCCACCGGAGGGTCTCCTGGAGCATCTCCGCCGCGCCCAGCCGTCTCATGTGCACTGCCGTCACCCCTGCCGCATCGGGGTCTGGGCCGGCGGCGATGTAGAAAGGCGTGGACACGGTCTGCCCCGGAGCTACGGAGAGGAAGGCGCCCGCTTCAAACCGGATGGAGGAGGCCCCATCGTTCTCCTTGGATATCACAGAATCGCTGGTCTGAGGCTCTGGCTCGGACCACCAGTCGAACTCGTCATCCGCTGTCAGAGCCAGCGCTCCGACGCTGTCGTCCCCTCGTGCTTCCAGCATGAGCGACCTGGTCCACTCCCGGTAGTACAAATGGTTCGAGACATGTATGAGTCTGCGGGTAAAGATCGTCTGAAACACGGCTCCGACACACCCCCGCAGGCCCAACCGGACCCTCAGGGTCTCATTTCCCCGGTTTACGGCGCGGAACAAGAACACACATCCGCGCGTTTCCCAGCCCACCGGGGCCAGGATGGTCAGGGAGATGTCCAGTTCCAATCGTGTCTTGAAGCAGGCACACGGCACCCAGTCTTCCAGGAGTGACCAGCAAGAGACGGCGCCGGCATGCTCTCCCGTTTCGAGGTCTTCGACGAAGGGCGCAAACAAGGGAGGAGCGCCGGCGAGCGCCTCAGGCTGAGTTGGAAGGCCTCCTGCCCACTCCACCAGGCCTTGATGCCGCATGCTCAGGACTCCCACGCTCATGATGGCGGCGTCGTCGGGGCGGATCTCGGGAAGCGAAACCCAGTCGTTTGCCGTGACCAGAGGGGACACAACCTCCCCCAGCTCACGAGGTGTGGTCATGATGAGGTTCAGAGGCGCTCTGCCAGTCAACGGGGGTCGCCCTCCATGCCCCAGCCGTAACTGCTCACAGTCACGCCGGGTATCAGGATCCTCTTGAACGCTTCAGCGAGCGCATACCCAGCCCTCGCCCCTGTCTGCCTAGCCTCTCGCGCAAGGGCGGACTCGACATCTATCTGAATCTCGCTCCACTGGCTCCTATGGACGGCCAGGGCAGCGATCTTGCCCTCGAAGGTTTCGGAGACATCGAAGAAATGGTCCGGCTGGTCGGTGTTGAACAACAGGATCTCCCTGATGCTCCAAGTGCCCAATCCATCCCGCAGGTGTTCCGGGAAGTAGAGCGGTAGCCGCGCCGCCAAGCGAGCGTCGAGCGCCGCGGTGCCGACTGCCCGGTGGTCCGGGTGGAGTTCGTATCTCTTCCACGGGTCGAAGGTGAGCAGGAGAGCCGGCGTATGTTCGCGGTAGAGGCGGGCCAGTCTGGAACGGAGCGTCAGATCCGGTACTACCTCGCCGTCGGATATACCGAGAAAGGTAATTGCCCCTACACCGAGAATCTGCGCGGACTTCCGGGCTTCTTCTCGGCGCAGGCGTGCGAGCGCCTCCGGGGACACGTCGGGATTCAGGCTGCCGCGGTTGCCGTCTGTTGCGATGACCGCGTGGACCTCGCATCCATTCCTGGTAAGTGCCAGAACGGTACCTCCGCAGTAGTATTCCATATCATCAGGGTGTGCGCACACGACCATGGCCCTGTCAGGCATCTTCTGAATCATCCTCCCCGCCGGCCACGCCTTCCTCGCCTGGACCGAGTGAAGCCTGTCGGGCCGCCTGTGCCACTCGGTAGAGGCCCGGCAAGTACTTCTGGTAAAGCCCGATGTTGAACCTGAGAGGGTTCTCTGCCCTGTACCTGTAGAGTGCTCCCAGGTCTATTGCGCCCACTACAACCTCCTCCTGGTCGCAAGTGCGTGCCTGGGCGATGAACCCATCTCCGCCCGAAGTGAGTTCCAGTGGAGCGAGGATTGCGCTTCTCCCGGTGAAGGTCATGCCGGCGAAGGTCCCAACCATGGAGGCCCCGATCCCGAAGACCTGTGACTCCTGAACCCTGGGCCAGATGCCGCGCAGGGCGTACCACAAGTTGTAATCCTCGGGATTCGCCGACGGCACTGCCACGAGATCTGCACCGGAAAGCCTCGCGAGCCTGAACGTCTCGAAATAGGTGGCATCCATGCATATCGGCATGGAAGTGGCTACCCCGGCCACATCGAACACAGGGACCGAATCACCGGTCGAGATGCCCCAGGCCGCCTCGACTGGCATCAGGTGGCACTTGGAGTACCGGCCGACTTCTTCGCCGTTTGGCCCGAAGATGTAGCCAACTGAACGCATTGCGCCGTCGCGAGCCCGGTCATCCGGCAGAATCATGCTCCCGGTGGCGATGTGAACACCGAGGGCCTTGGCGACCGACGAGAAAGCTGCCCGGTAAGCTCGCGTGCAGTGAGGCCCCAACAACCGGAAGACATCCAGGACCCGGATACCTTCGCCTCCCGCTTTGGCTGCGGCGTCATCAAGAGAGCCTGCCCGCTCCAGCGTTCTCGGAAGCCCGGGAACCATTCCCAAGAGTGGCAACCCGCTGTACTCTGGAAACACGATGAACTCGGCACCCTGGGATGCAGCTCGGGCTGCGAGGCTGTAGATTACATCTGTGTACTGGGACCCGTTTACCACCAGCCTGATCTCCATCTGCACCGCTGCCACAGTGAGGACGCGGTTGGCACGGATCTCACTCCGGCCGGGGCGCGCTGCCCGAAACCTGGCATCCCCGCAGAAAAGCCAGGACCCGCGGCGCCCGATGGCCTTGGGATCAGACCTTCTGGCAAGAACAGATTCGAGGACTCGGAGCTT
>JANLFS010000084.1:5450-12694 GCA_024655925.1 Bacillota bacterium
CGGAGCTTGAGGGAGTTGAGCAGACGCGACATGACTCTACCTTCTTTCGGGCGCAACGCGTACGGATCGCGCAACGAGGTAGGCGTCAGGGAGGCTTCGCTCGTACATCTCTGTGTTGAGGTGATCGAATACCGGAAAGGCGCGGCGCGCTGCATCTAGTCTAGAAGTGTCCAAAGCGAGGACGAGCTCTCCCCATATGGACCCGGAGGCGACTTCTGATAGGATACCGCGTCCTTCAGGCGTCACTTCCACCGGGGCGAATACCCTGGACCGGCCCTGGTAGGTGCGACCGAGCCAGGATCCTCCGAGGCAGACCTCGATCCCGAAGACTTGGTTCTGCTGGACGGCTTGCCACAGTCCTCTTGTCTGGTGCCAAACGGTGTAAGGGGCGGGCACAGCCGTGGGGGCAACAATGGTATCCGCGCCCATCAGAGCGAGTATCCTTGACACCTCGGGGTACCATGCGTCTGTCCCGACTGCAAACCCGATTCTGTGGCCGCGCACGTCCACGATTGTCAGGTCTGTCGAACACAGAAACCTGAGCCCGTGCTCGCGTTCGGACACATGAGTCTGTCCCTGAACTGCCACGAGGTCGCCGGAAGGCGAGAGGATCGGAGCCAGGTTCGCGAACCCATCCGTTCGGGATACGAGGAACGTACCTGGGCAGAGGTGTATATGGTTTGCCAGGGCCACCGCAGCGAAGAAGTCCATGGCCCGGTCGAACCCGGCCCGCCCCACGGCTCGTGACAGTTCCGCGATATCTGGGGCGTCAGACGGGGAGTACTCTAAAGACGCTCCGATCATCGCAGCGAACTCCGGTAGTACCACGAACTCCGCGCCCTTTCGGACGAGAGAAGATATGCGGGCCGCAACCGAAACCTGATAGTCACGGACCGTCTGGAACTGGGAAGGGTCCATCTGAAGAAGGCCCGCGGAGATCACGCTCACACCACTCACCTCCGCACCTATATTACACATTGCGGAGCTGGATCCTTCCGCTGCCAGGAGGAACACCGCCCTTCGGAGTAGAATGAATGCCCAGTGCAAATGGGGGAGGAGAGTTCTATCCAGACCAAGACAGAGATTGAACCCACATCTATCACGGTCCTCATGGTCCTGGCATTCGTGTTGCTCTCCATGGTATCCCAAGTATTCGTCACGAGGACTCTCACCGTCCTCACTGCTGCTGACAGCATTGCTGCTTCCCACTCGTGGTTTTCGGATACCGGCTCCGCCCCGTTTGCGCCCCCGGACCTCGCGCGGATCTCGATTTCGACTGTGTTCGACGGGGCACTCTCGCTGCCTGAGCACTGCGAGGAATCGGGGGCATCCGACACATTCAATCAGCCAGACAGGCCCGAATTCGTGAAGGCTCTATACGCGACAGGTTGGACCGCCGGAATTCCCTCCCGCCTTGAGTCGCTAGCGAAGATCATAAGATCCACCGAGCTGAATGCCATGGTGATCGAGATAAAGGATGATACTGGAGCTATAAGCTACGAATCCAGCGTGCCCCTGGCCCGTGAGATCGGGGCAGGGGTGCGGAAGATTCGAGACATAGCGTCCGTGCTTGCATTCCTACAACAGGAGGGAATCTACCCCATAGCCCGCCTCGTGGTGTTCAAAGACCCGAAGCTGGCGCGCTCGAGGACTCAGACGGCGGTCCGTGACAGTCGGGGCGCTATCTTCAACGACTCTCAGGGCCTTGCGTGGACGGACCCGCGAGCGAGGGAAGTTTGGGAGTACAACCTCGAGATCGCCAAGGAGGCTGCCCTGCTGGGGTTCAGGGAGATCCAATTCGATTACGTGCGGTTTCCTGACGACCACGGTCTGACCCGGATAAACAACACTGACTCGAAGGGGCGCACCCGGGCGGACGTAATAGCCGAGTTCCTCGAGTACGCCCGGGCTGAGCTGGAACCCTACGGGGTCGTCGTCACGGCTGACATATTTGGGATCGTCTGCTCCGCCGAGACCGACATGGGAATAGGTCAGGTGCTCGAGAAACTCGCCCCGCACGTGGACTATCTCGCCCCCATGGTGTACCCCTCTCACTACAGGCGCGGCGAGTACGGAATCCCCGACCCCAACGGTTCGCCCGGCGAGACGGTCAGGCGCAGTGTTAGTCGGGCCTTGGAACGGTTGGGCGCCCTTGGCTCCAGCGCGAGACTCATCCCGTGGCTTCAGGACTTCTCACTTGGCCGCGACTATGGGGAAGCGGAGGTGAGAGCACAGATCGACGCCCTGCTTGATCTGGGGATACGCGAGTTCATGCTCTGGAACCCGAACAACGTGTACACAGAGTCTGCGCTCGAATCACTGAGCGAGACGGAGAGCTCGCACCCGCATCCGTCCGCCGAGGCTTGGCTCGCCATAGAGGACCGCACGGTCGCGCCTTATTGCGCCAATCCAAGGGTACGGCTATAATTGGGGTAATCTTGACGTAAATGGATTGCCGGCAGGTACAGGCCGTCGTCTTAGGGGTGAGGTTCGTGTTGCGCACTCATACGTGCGGTGAATTGCGTTCGACCCATGTGGGTGAGCAGGTCGTCCTGTGCGGGTGGGCACAGTCTATTCGCGATCACGGCGGCCTTGTGTTCATCACCCTTCGTGACAGGTACGGACAGACACAGGTTGTGGTGGAGCCGGAAACCAACGGTGGCCTCGCTGGTGAAGCCGCCAAGGGCATCAAGCGGGAGAGCGTGCTCAGGGTCACCGGCCGCGTTGCCGCAAGGCCGTCAGGCACGGAAAACCCGTCTCTTCCCACGGGGGATATCGAGGTGCGCGCGGAGAAGGTCTCGGTAATAACCGAGGCGGCTCCTCTTCCCGTGGAGGTCTCTGACGAGAAAGTGGCCAGCGAAGAGGTGCGCCTAACCTACAGATACCTGGACCTCAGGCGCAGCTCGCTACAGTTCAACCTGGAGGCAAGGCACCGTGCGGCTCTCGCAGTCCGCAACTGGCTCTCCGACAAGGGGTTCTTGGACATCCAGACTCCTCTCCTCGTGCGCAGCACACCTGAAGGCGCTCGGGACTTCGTCGTTCCCAGCCGCCACTTCCCAGGCATGTTCTACGCCTTGCCCCAGAGCCCTCAGCTCTACAAACAGCTTCTCATGGTGGCCGGGTTCGACCGGTATTACCAACTTGCGCCGTGTTTCCGCGACGAGGACCAGCGAGCCGACAGGCAACTCGTTCACACGCAGATCGACCTCGAGATGAGCTTCTGTGATGAAGAAGACATCTATGCTGTTGTGGAGGGGACAGTTGCAGCGGCATTCCGGGCGGGGATTGGGGTCGAGGTGGAGACTCCGTTTCCGCGCATGACCTATGACGAAGCGATGGCCAGATTCGGCTCGGACAAGCCCGATCTAAGGTTCGGGATGGAACTCGCAGATCTATCAGATATCGTCCGTGACTCCGACTTCGCGGTGTTCCGCGATGCCTGCCTCAAGGGCGGACGCGTTTGTGGGCTGTGTGCCCCTGGGTGCGCCGGGTTCTCCCGCAAGGACATTGACGACCTGACCGAGCTGGCCCGTGTCCACCACGCTCGCGGACTCGTGTCGATGAAAGTCGCCGACGGGACCATTCATTCGAGTGCGGCCAAGTACCTGACGCCCGAGAAGATCTCGGCCATCATCGAGCGGCTCGGGGCGTACGACGGGGATCTGATTCTGATAGTCGCTGATTCCGCGGAGGTTTCGGCCACTTCCCTCGGACAAGTCCGGCGGCATCTAGGCCGCCGGCTCGGGCTCATCCGCGAGGGAGACCACAGGTTCGTCTGGATCACAGAATTCCCACTCTTTGAGTGGAACCCAGATGAGAACAAGTGGGATGCGAAGCACCACATATTCACGATGCCCCGTGAGAGCGACATCGAGAGACTCGAGTCCGACCCAGGATCGGTGAAAGGACGGCTTTACGATCTGGTTCTAAACGGCACTGAGCTTGGCAGCGGCAGTATACGCATCAACTCCCCCGATTTGCAGCGCCGGGTGATGAAAGTCATTGGAACTACACGCGAGGAGGCTGAGCGGAATTTCGGGTTCCTGCTTCGAGCCTACCAGTACGGGGCGCCTGTCCATGGCGGGTTCGCGGTCGGGTTCGACAGGCTAATGGCTGTAATGCTGGGTCTCGAGAACCTGAGGGACGTAATAGCCTTTCCCCAGAACGCGTCCGGAGTCTCCCTGGTGGATGACTGCCCTAATGAGATTGACCCACGTCAGTGGAAGGAGTTGCACATCAAGCCGGCGAACGGCAACTCGGGTTAGGGCAGCCTGTCACATGATCCTCGTTTTGGGTCCGTGCATTCCGAGTTCGGGGACGCACGGGCCTTTCATTAGGCCGGCTTTCTGGCAATTATCTATGAAGGAGTGACTGCTTGTGAAGCGCGGAGAGAGCATGAAAGAGGGGCTCACTTTCGACGATGTACTGTTGATTCCGGGAATGTCCGAGGTTCTGCCATCTGAGGCGGATGTCACCACGGAACTGACTGATGACATCAGACTAAACATCCCCGTGCTCTCGGCGGCCATGGACACTGTCACCGAAGCCCGTATGGCAGTGGCCATCGCCCGGGAGGGCGGGATAGGCGTCATCCACAAGAACATGTCCATCAAGGCACAGGCCCTGGAGGTCGACAAGGTGAAGCGGTCGGAGCACGGCATCATAGTCGACCCGATCTTCCTTCCTCCTGAGGCCTCCATACGTGAGGCGCTCGAAATCATGGAACGTTATCATATCTCGGGCGTCCCAATAACCGAGGAAGGCAAACTCGTCGGGATCCTGACCAACCGGGATCTCCGGTTCGAGACCAACTTCGACCAACCGGTGTCTCGGGCCATGACTAAAGATAATCTCGTCACCGCCCCGGTTGGGACGACTGTAGACCAGGCAATCGCAATCCTGCAGAAGCACAAGATCGAGAAGCTACCCCTCGTCGACGAGCAGTTCAAACTGCGGGGCCTCATCACGATCAAGGACATTCAGAAAGCCCAGAAGTACCCGAACGCGGCCAAGGATGCTCAGGGAAGGCTCAGGGTTGCAGCGGCAGTTGGGGTTAGCCGTGACACACTGGACAGAGTTGCGGCGCTCGTGGACGCGGGGGTGGACCTGATTGTGGTGGACACAGCCCATGGGCATTCGCGGGGCGTCATCGAGACAGTCCGGGCTGTGAGGCGCGCTTTCCCCAAGGCTAGTATCATGGCGGGCAACGTGGCGACCGCCGACGGGGTGAGGGCACTGGTGGACGCGGGCGCAGACTGTGTGAAAGTCGGTATCGGTCCCGGGTCCATCTGCACCACCAGGGTGGTGGCCGGGGTCGGAGTTCCGCAGCTCACGGCGATCATGGACTGCGCGGAGGCTGCCCGGTCCTCAGGCACCAGGATCGTTGCCGACGGGGGCGTCAAGTACTCAGGGGACATAACCAAGGCTCTCGCGGCCGGGGCTCACGCGGTGATGGTCGGGAAGCTCTTCGCGGGCACCGATGAGAGCCCAGGGGAGATGGAGATCTACAAAGGCCGTAGTTTCAAGGTCTACAGGGGAATGGGCTCCATAAGCGCGATGAAGGAAGGATCCTCGGATCGGTACTTCCAGGAAGGCTCCAGAAAACTTGTCCCAGAGGGGATAGAAGGCCGCGTGCCGTACAAAGGAAGCCTGTCGGACACAGTCTATCAGCTGGTTGGTGGACTCCGCGCAGGAATGGGGTATGTGGGCGCGAGAAACCTCACTGAACTCAGGGCCCGCGCCTCGTTTGTGCGCATCACCGGAGCGGGATTACGTGAGAGCCATCCTCACGACGTCTATATCACCAAGGAGGCGCCGAACTACATGATACACGGCGCTGACTACGAAGAATCATGATGCACCTCGAAAGGAGGAAGCCTTCGTGACCACGAGGAAGGCCTGCTTAGCGGGGATTCTCATGATCCTTGCGCTTGTGGCCGTGTCAGTGGGTGGGGTAGCAGCTCAGCCTAACGTCAAGAGTATCATCATCAACCCCAACCCTCCCTACCAGACCAGTATCTGGACTGATCGCAGCTACTACCAGCCGGGCGAAAGGTTGAACATCTACTTCCGGACGAGCGGTGACGCGTGGGTGTATGTGTTCGACATCGATACCCGGGGTAACGTGAGCTTGATCTTCCCCAACATCTACTCGGACTCGAACCACCGGAAGGCCAACGAGACATACGTCCTGCCGGACAACTCCAGGTATAACCTGACGGTGGCCGGCCCGGCGGGAACGGAGCAACTGGTGTTGTTCGCTGTGCCGAGCAAGATCCGGGATGTGGAGTGGCTTCGCCGCTCGCTGGAGCAGGGGACGTTCAGCCCCCAGGTGAACATCAACGTGTCGGCTGACAAGTTCATGATGGAGGTCAAGTCCGTCGTCATCACCCCGAATTTCGGGCAGAACTGGTCGTCCGCAACAACCAGTTTCTCAGTAGGGCCTGGCGCACCTTCGCCGCCTCCATCCCCCCCGCCGCCTCCGACCCCGCCGGTGGTCCGGGGGTCCATAAACGTGACATCGAGCCCGTCCGGGTCCCGGGTGTTCCTTGATGGTGTGGAGCAAGGGACTACCCCTGTGACTCTGTCCGGACTGAGCGCGGGAGTCCATGAGGTGGTGGTCCTGAGGAAGGGTTACTACGCGTTCACAAGGTCTGTGACGATCACGTCTTCGAACCCATATCAGGTCCACGCGAACCTCTCGAGGATTCCGGACGACCAGCCGCCCACGTCGGCTGAGGTCCAGCTGATAAGCAAAGTCGTGAACGTGAAATGGCCGAATACGGGCCCGGTGACTGAGTACTTCTCCTACCGTGGGTCGTCAGGAAACCTTGTCATCACGGGGGACCCTGTCCTCGGGATGATGTCGAGAGTCACGGGTTCTCTGACCGTCAACGCCGTCGGGCCGATACAGTTTGTGGAGGTCACACCCTCCGGGCCGGATGCACCGTGGCCTGGAAGAGTCTTCGAGAAAGTGCAGTACCCGTTCAGGGCCCGTGTAACAGTGGAGGATTATGCCGTGGTGACCGGCCCTGTGTTTGGCATCGAATACCTGGACTACGTGAGGCTCAGGGTCGAGGTATGGTACATAGGCAACTGAGCCTCCCAAGCAGTGCAACCACGAGGCCGGGGGCTTTCCCCCAGCCTCGTTGTGCCTGGCCTGGCAGCACTTCGGCGAGGCATGAGAGCTAACTGGAGTGGAGATGTTGGGGGCGATGATCCGGGAGCGACTGGAATGGATGCTT
>JANLFS010000085.1:0-6369 GCA_024655925.1 Bacillota bacterium
ACCCGATGTCGTTCATGAAGACGATAAGGCCGTCCAGAAGGCCAGCGGAATCAAGGGTATGGAGGGAATCAATCTCCTCGCGGTCATAGATGGCCTTCGCCACCCGACGGTCATCGCGGGTTGCAAGTCTTAAGGTTACCGTGGAGTTAGCTTGAGTTTCATTCATTCTGGCGCATCTTCCACCGGGGGTAACAACACCCCGGACCTTCTGCGCTGGGATATTCCACATTGAAGCGGAAGTACCTCTGGGAATGTCTGGGAATTCATGCAAATATCCTGTGGTAAATGCTGACAGCAACGGCAGGGGACCCGTCTGGTCAATGATTGGTAGGAAATTGGAAGCGTATATCGAAAGGCGAGAGGAGACATCGCTCTCTTGCGCGTCGCGGATCCGTCGGGGCAGTCCCAACTGATGGTTGATGGTCCTTGGGGTTCATGGTAATATATGGATGTCGCCGGAGCCCGCCGAAAGGAGGCCATCCCATGCCGACCTCGCCGCCCCGCTACCCATTTCCCCTAGGTTCCGGTCCCAGCCTGTCCGACGTGCATCTCTGCGCAATTCCCTTCCCCGGCCAAGGCCTTGATTTCGTCTCCACGCCGTTCTGCGAAGGCCGCGTCGAGGTGAGCCTTTCCGACATTCGCGATCTCGCGAAGCCCGAAGGCCAAGTCTGCCCGAGCTGCGAAAGCAAAGAGATCGTCCGGTACGGAAAGCCCAAGGGCATACAAAAATACAAGTGCAAACGATGCCGGACCTATTTCACCGACCTCACCGGGACAGTGATGCATCGCACCCGGCTGCGGGGGAAATGGCTCCAGTACCTCGCGCTGATGACGGAAGGCCTCTCAGTGCGGCAAGCTGCAAGGCTCTTGGGAATTTCCAAGAACACCGCGTTCGCCTGGAGACACAAAGTCATCTCCAGGCTCGCCGGGGCTTACGCGCAGACTAGGCTCTCTGGGATTGTGGAGACGCATCAGCTCCTCATGCTTAAGTGCTGCAAGGGCTCCCCGGAGGCCCGCAAGGCTCGCGCGACGAGCCCAGGGGAAGGATCTCGACAGATCCCGTTTCTCAGCCCCCGCTCGGAGAGGGTCTATGTCCTTTTCGCCCTCGACCGGTTCGGTAACATGGCAGCAGAGGTGGCATCGGGCGAATCCCGAGTCGGGTTCGATGAGATCATGCGGGATCGGATCGCGCCGGGGGTCCGAATCTGCGTGGAACGCGGAATCGGGCACTGGCCACCTCCCGGCAAGCGGAGCCTGGGGCTCGTGTGGACAACGCCTGCACGGGCCAGGGTCTTCAGCGAAGATGCGGCGAGCCCCGATCCAGTGCACCACCAAAGGAACGCGAAACGCCTTGCGATCCAGTTCAGGGCGTGGCTGATGAGGTTTCACGGAGTGGCCACGAAGTACCTGCTCCGATACATCACGTGGTTCTGGCAAGTATCGTCCGGCGCCGGGCTGGCAACGCCGATAGCCGCAAAGCGACTGCTCCTGGCCACATTGAGCAGCATGGGGATCTAGCGAAGCGCGGGTCTTGCGGTGATCCGTAAGCTCATATGCCACCTATCAGGGCTGAGCCTACGATGAACCCCCAGAGCTCGTCAACCGTTAACTGGGACACTCGCTATTGCCTGACTACCTCAGACCTGTTCTTCTTCACCTCTTTCTCTTGATACATGGCTTCATCGGCCTTTCTGATGAGCGTGTCTATGTCTCCTGGCGAACCGGGCTGCCATAGGAAGGTTCCAACGTTGACATCCAGGTCGTGGGCGATTTCCGACGCCTGTGCCCACTCGTGGACGGCCCGCCGGACCCGTGCGGCTGCGAAGTCCAGATCTTCGCGGCTGACGTCCCTGAGGATCGCCACGAACTCGTCTCCGCCTAGTCTGGCCGGGGTTCCGGACGTTCCGACCGCCGTCCGCAGCAACCCGGCGAACTGCTTGAGGACTTCGTCTCCGGCCAAGTGCCCGTGTAGGTCATTGACCCTCTTGAACTTATCAAGATCCGCCATGAGGATCCCGACCTGTTCCCTGTCTTCTCTCGCCGCCGCGATGTCTCTCTCGGCGGAGAGCATAAACCCGTTTCTGTTGTACAGGCCAGTCAGGGAGTCGTGGATGGCCTGCGTCCTGAGCTCAGCGAAGATAGAGTCGTAGGGGGCTATGAGTCTGTGTCGAACCACTCCTCTGTAGATGCAGTAGTAGGATAGAACCTTGATAAGGTGGCCCACAAGGTTCGCAAGGCCGTACACGTCCGTGTGGAGAACGAAGCACAGCTCGGACAGGATTGTCGCGCCCATCGAGCACATGAGTGCGGCGTAGAGGTGCTGGTCCAGGTCCGCCCGGCGGGCGTGCAGACGGAACATGCCCCCCGCAACCAGCGTCATCACCAAGTACTCGCTCCATATCTTAAACTGCGTCAGGCCCTCTCCTTCCACGAAACACGTAGGAAAGGCGCGGACGCACATGATCGACCAAATCAACGAGGCCGTGGTGACGATGCAGATCAACGTCCACGCTACCTGCGAGATCCTTCTCTTGAGGAGAAGGGGTGATACAAACAAAGCCGCGCCCACGAGGCATCTCCCGGCAATCCAGAGCTGCGTCGCCGTGTCGGCCCCGTATCCCGGGAACAACCCCATGCCGTGGTAGGTCGCGAGATGCAAGAAGTCTAGAGCTGCGACGGAAGCGTATGCCTTCCCCAGGAACAACAGCATTTCGTTTTGCGAGCACTTGTAAGTCCACGTCGCGAGAACGTAGATCAGAGCCGCGACCACTATGGCGAAGCCTTCAGCCGCAGTGTGAAACAAGAGATAGTTACATTCGGCTGTAAGCAACGACAGGCCTACAACAAACGCTGCTGTATCGCCCCTCGGGAGCGTATCCCAGAGGAATCGAATGTGAAAAAGGCCCTTCAAGAGGTTCATCTCCATTCATCAATATCAAGGCGCCGGCAAGGTCAAGCGGCCATGCCGGCGCTCGTACGCTGCATCCTACTCGGGCGCTTTCTGTAACGCAACGCTGCAGGGGGAATGCATGCCGTCCATCCTACGGCTGGCGGCTCGTCGGCGGTCAACGTACGGGCTATTCACGGCATAACGAACGAGCAGCAGGGAGCCCGTATCGAGCCCTCTGCTGCCTCGCATCTGCATCAGGAAGTCCGCTGTGGCGGCCATGTCGGACGCGGGGGCCATGGAGGACGAGGAGGCCACGGCGGACGCGGGGGCCATGGAGGACGAGGAGGCCACGGCGGACGCGGTGGCCACGGCGGGCGAGGCGGCCATGGAGGCCACGGAGACCACGGGGGCCATGGAGGACGAGGAGGCCACGGCGGGCGAGGGGGCCACACTGCGCTCCATTCATCCGGATATACATCGGAAACATCGGAATAGTCGGGAACAACGGAGCCACTGTAGGGATCGTAGTACACGTCGGACACCTCCTTCCGTGAGGTGTGTGCTTGCCTAATGAACATTGTCGACAGGATTTCGGTGCCGGTCTGGCAGGCGATGATGCACTCAACGTTGGCGTAGTACAGTCTATTCCCAGGTTGAATCGAGGCAACTATGACTTCGAGCTGCAGGGCGGTAAGTAACAGTGAGAGACTGCGCCGTGCGTGACTAGATGGGGCATGTGGGTTGTCTGAGCGTTAGCCCCGAAGCCCGGCAAAAAGCCTGAGGTAGTCGGCCAAGTGCCTGGTGGAGAGGAAATTGCGTCTCACGTGCTCGCGGCCGGATACGCCTATCTGGCGGCGGAGGTCCATGTCTCCTAGGAGCATCAAGGCCTTTTCGGCGCACTCCTGCACTGAACTGACGAGGAATCCAGATCGTCCATCCTGGATCTGGATGGGGATGCCGCCGACGTTGCTTGCCACTACGGGCTTGGCTTTCCACAGGCTCTCGGACACAGTGAGCCCGAACCCCTCGCGCACCGACTTCTGGATCACTACGTCGGCTGCGGTTTGGAACGCGTTGACGTCGGCGTTGCCGACCCCATGCAGGTTCGACAGGATGTGCACGTCTCGATCCCCGGCTGCGTGCTCCAACGTCTTGCAGTAGTACTCGACACCCTCCGGGTCATCAGCAGCCATTGAGCCTACGAGGGCCAGTTGAACCTCGGGGACTTCCTTTCTGACCAGCCGATAGGAGTCAATGACTCCAAGCGGGTCTTTCCAGGGATCGAATCGAGAGATCTGAACAAGGAGGGGCCGGTTGGGATCGACCCCGTATCCTGCGATTATGTGCTTGCACGCGACCGCCGGGATCTCCACGTTCTTTGGGCTGAGCGGATCTATGGAGGGAGGGATGATCACAACGTGTTCTGACCCTATGCCCTCCTTGACGTATGCCGCCGCCGTGAATATCGAGGCGTCGTATTGCTCCACAAACGGCATGATCAGATTCCACGAACCCGGGACCGGGCTGGAGAGATCTATGTGGCATCTCCATATCCACTTGGTCTTTTCACCGAGCCTGTGACGGAGGTATTGGATGAGCGGTGCAGGCTGTGGGTCGTGCACGACCACGAAGTCGTATTCCCCGCATGCGCATGAGATCTGCTCCGCTTCCGCCGCATTGAGCTCGATGTAGGCGCTGATTCCTGTGCTCACGCTTATTCCCGGAAGCGCGGCTTCCGAACCCTGCAAGGCGTTATGCAGGTTCTTCGTGAACGCGAAGAATTCTGGCGTCCCGTCCATTGTGGACCAATCTGCTTTCAGCCCCACGTCTCTCATTAGCGGGACGAGTGTGGACAGAATCTCGGCAACGCCGCCGCCGTACACAGTCGAATTAACATGGAGGACCCTTGCCCCCGCAAACGGCTCTGCAAGGCGCCGGATTTCGTCGACTGCGTCGTCTCCTGCTGGACCCCGGTAATCCTCGATGGACTTGGTCACAGTAGTTGCTAGTCGTGCCATCATAACGAGCGCGATGGACCGCCCCGTTGCACGCGGCAGATGAACGCGCTCTCCCTCCAATCGTCGAGCGGCGGCAGGGCGACGGGCGGCGAAACCACAGTCGACTACCGCGCCTGTGCCATCTATATCGTTCTCCGGTCCGTGCGCGAGACATACGCTTTCCCGGCATGTCCCGGTGCGCGGGTGCAACCTCGAGGCGCGATCCGCGCAGGCCCATTGCTGTTCAACGGATAGAAGGCATTGAGATAGGAGACCTTAGCCTAAGCGAAATCGCGTCTTCTTCCTAGACAGATCAGAGTGCGCGCCCGAGGGGCCGGGAGTGTCGGATGTGCGTGAGCGCATGAACGTGGAGCTGAATCTGGGGGCAACCTACTTGGGTGAGGGCGTGTGCGGGTTTGAGGTGTGGGCGCCTCGTTCACGCAGTGTGCAGCTGAGGTTGGTGGCACCGCACGAAAGGTTGATAACAATAACCCGGGAAGAACGAGGCTACTACCGCGCTCGGGTCAGGGGAGTCGAACCTGGAACCCTCTACTACTACCGCCTGGACGGCGAACTAGACCGCCCTGACCCAGCTTCGCGGTATCAGCCCGAAGGGGTCCATGGGCCTTCAATGGTTGTAGATCCGAGCGCCTTCGTGTGGTCAGACGGGGAATGGCGTGGAGTCGCTCAGGAGGACCTGATCATCTACGAGCTCCACATCGGGACCTTCACTTCCGAAGGCACGTTTGAATCCGCCGTCCCCAAGCTCGACGCCCTAGTCGAACTGGGTGTCACGGCGGTCGAGCTAATGCCTGTGGCTCAGTTCCCCGGAGGCAGGAACTGGGGTTATGATGGAGTCTATCCGTACGCCGTTCAGAACTCCTACGGCGGGCCGGACGGCCTCAAACGGCTGGTGGACGCATGTCACAGACTTGGGCTTTCGGTATACCTGGATGTGGTCTATAACCACCTGGGACCCGAAGGGAATTATCTCGGGGATTTTGGGCCTTACTTCACCGATAGGTACAGGGGCGCGTGGGGACCGGCATTGAACTTCGATGGGCCCGAAAGCGATGAGGTGCGGCGCTTCTTCATACAGAACGCGCTCTACTGGATCACCGAATTCCACATGGACGGCCTCCGGCTGGACGCCATACACGGAATAATCGACACGTCGGCCCGGCGGTTCCTCGCGGAGCTGGCCTCCCGTGTTCATAGAACGGCGGACAAGATCGGACGCACGGTGCATCTGATCGCGGAGAGCGATTTGAACGACGCGAGGGTGATCCGGCCCCGCGAGATGGGTGGGGACGGCTTGGATGCTCAGTGGAACGACGATTTCCATCACAGCCTGCACTCCCTTCTGACAGGGGAGCGTGACGGGTACTACCAGGACTTTGACTCTCTGGACCAGCTCGCAAAGGCTTTCCGCAGCGGCTACGTTTACACAGGCCAATACTCCAACTACCGAAAGCGCAGCCA
>JANLFS010000085.1:6379-12675 GCA_024655925.1 Bacillota bacterium
ATTCGACTCACAGTTGCAGCCCGCGTCAGTTCGTGGTATTCGCCCAGAACCATGATCAAGTGGGAAACCGCGCCCTCGGGGACAGACTCGCCACCCTTGTCGGTTTCGATGAACTGAAACTGGCGGCGGCCGCGGTGATCCTGTCTCCGTACATACCCCTTCTTTTTATGGGGGAGGAGTACGGGGAGACCGCGCCTTTTCAGTACTTCACCAGCCACTCAGATCCCAAACTAATTGAGGCGGTGCGCAAAGGGAGACAGGAGGAGTTCGCGGCGTTCAGGTGGGAAGGGGAGGTGCCCGACCCCGATGATGTAGCGACGTACGCGAGGTCCCGACTGGACCACAACCTGCGCGGGCAGGGCGGGCATAGAGTGCTCCTGGATCTTTACCGGGAGTTGATCCAGCTTCGTCGAACACTTCCCGCACTTGCCGTCTTGAGCTGGGATGTTATGGAGGTCATCCCTTGCCGCGCGGAGCGGGTTCTGTTTGTTAGGCGTTGGACCGAGGCGGATGAAGTCTGCGCGGTCTTCTCCTTCGGAGACGCCGGGGTCGTGGTCTCGCTCCCGATGCCGGACGGCAGGTGGGACAAACAGTTGGATACCGCCGAGGACAGATGGCTCGGAAACGGCAGCTTGCTTCCACGCATCTTGCGCTCGCCGGACGAAACCTTAGTGACTATTGCCCCAAAAACGTGCGCCTTGTTCAGGCGGATTGCGGAGGATTGACTGGAACAATGGAACGCTACGTGTGCATACACGGGCATTTCTATCAGCCGCCCCGGGAGAACCCGTGGCTTGAGGACGTGGAGCTCCAAGACTCGGCATACCCCTACCACGACTGGAACGCCCGCATCACGGCGGAGTGTTACGAACCGAACACGGCGTCTCGAATCCGCGCCGAAGACGGACGGATCATGAAGATCCAGAACAACTACAGCAAAATCAGCTTCAACTTCGGTCCGACGCTGATGGATTGGATGAGGAAGCGGACACCGGCGGTATATGAAGGGGTGATCGAAGGAGACCGAGAGAGTCAGAAACATTTTTCAGGGCATGGGTCCGGGTTTGCGCAGGCATATAACCACATGATCATGCCGCTCGCCAATTCGCGGGACAAGTACACGCAGGTGGTCTGGGGCATCCGCGATTTCGAGTATCGTTTCGGGCGACGCCCTGAGGGTATGTGGCTGCCCGAGACCGCTGTGGACATTGAGAGCCTGGATATCATGGCACGTCAGGGCATCAAGTTCACCGTTCTCGCGCCCCACCAGGCAAAGCGAGTGCGTAACATCGACAACGGTTCTTGGCAGAGGGTGCGAAAGGGCGTGGACCCGAGCATGCCCTATCTGGTCTGGCTGCCCTCGGGCCGGTCCATAAACGTGTTCTACTACGACGGCCCCATCTCGCGCGCAATCGCATTCGAGCGTCTGACTTCGAACGGGGAGCGTTTCGCCGAACGCCTCTTGAGCGCATTTGTGGACTACCGCACTTGGCCGCAATTGGTCCACGTGGCGACGGACGGGGAGACCTACGGGCACCATCACCCCTATGGTGACATGGGGTTGGCATACGCCATCCACCACATCGAATCCAACGGACTTGCACAACTCACGAATTACGGCGAGTTCCTCGAGAAACATCCAGCTACGGCGGAGGCCGAGATCCTCGAGAACAGCTCCTGGAGCTGCGTGCATGGAATCGAGAGATGGCGGAGCAACTGCGGATGCAATTCCGGAGGCCATCCAGGATGGAACCAGGAGTGGCGGGCGCCGCTTCGGCACGCATTGGACTGGCTCCGTGACGAGGCTGCGCCGCGATACGAGGAGCAGGCGCGGAGGTTCCTGAAGGATCCATGGGAGGCCAGGAACGGCTACATCGATGTGATCCTGGATCGGTCCGAGGAAAGCGTCACGAGGTTCCTGGAAAAGCACGCCACAAGGGAGCTCAACCCATCTGAGCGTGTGACAGCCCTGAAGCTCCTTGAACTCCAGCGCCATGCCATGCTGATGTACACCAGTTGTGGGTGGTTTTTCGACGAACTCTCGGGGCTCGAGACCGTGCAGGTCATACAGTACGCCGGGCGTGTAATCCAACTGGCCAAGCAAGTGCTGGCGTGGGACCCCGAACCTCACTTCCTCGAGATGATGGCGAACGCCAAGAGCAACATCCCTGAACACCGCAACGGCGCACACATATACCAGAAGTTCGTCAAGCCGGCCATAGTGGACCTCCTGGACGTCGGGGCTCACTACGCGATAAGCTCGCTATTTGAAGAGTACGGCGAGCACTCCCGGATCTTCGCGTACACCATCCATCGTCTGGACGCGAGCAACCTCAAGGCAGGCGAGGTGAGATTGACCGTCGGGCGGGCAAACGTGACCTCTCAGATCACGCGGGATTCATCGACTCTCGCGTATGCAGTATTCTACCTGGGAGGCCACAGCCTGCTCGCGGCGGTCAAGCCCTACAAAGGCGACGAGAGCTACCGTCAGGTGGCTGGAGCGCTGACCGATGCCTTCAACCGCTCGGATCCTTTCGAGGTGGGCAGGTTGATGGACCAGTACTTCGACGGGATGACCTACTCTTTGGGTAAGATGTTCCGCGACAAGCAGCGCACAGTGGTCGATCTGATCCTCGAATCCACCTTGGAGGAGGTGGAGGCCGATTACCGGCAGATCTACGACAGGCACGCCCTGTTGATGAGATTCCTCAAGTCCTTGAATATCCCCCTGCCCAAGGTTCTTCACACTGCCGCCGAGTTTATCCTCAACACTGACCTGCGGTCGGCTCTAGCTGAGGACGAGCCGGACGTGGACCGCATAACCGATATTCTGGACACAGTGCGAGCGTGGGACGTCAATCTGGACGGCCCGGGCCTCGGGCTCACGCTCAGGCAGACCGCGGAAGCGATCTCAGAGCGCTTGAGACGAGAGCCGGGCGAGATATCGCATCTGAAGGACCTCGACCATGTGGTAGGCCTGACTCGTTTGATGCCTTTCGACGTGAACCTTTGGAAGGTGCAAAACGACTACTACCGCCTGTTGGAGGCCTTCTACCCGGACCAGCAGAAGGGAGCCGAGGCCGGGGATGAAACCGCCCGGGCATGGGCCGAGCTGTTCGGAAGCCTTGGAGAGAAGCTTCGGGTGCGGAAGGGGATGTGAGGTGGAGGGCTATCGAATACCGGGCGCCACCTATCGGGTGCAGTTCAACTCCGGTTTCCGTCTTGGAGACGCCCGGGAACTCGTGCTCTACCTGCAGACTCTCGGGATAACCGACCTCTACGCTTCGCCCGTCTTCACGGCAGTGCGAGGAAGCTCGCACGGGTACGATGTGACAGACCCAGGCAGGATCAACCCGGAGCTAGGCGGGGAAGAGGCCTTCTCGGCGTTAGCCGACACGCTGCGACGATGCGGCATGGGGCTTATCTTGGACATCGTGCCGAACCACATGGCTGCGAGCTCCGAGAATCCATGGTGGGCCGACATCCTTCGCCAAGGAACCAACTCCCCTTATTCACCCTACTTCGACATAGACTGGCATCCTCCGCGACGGGGCCTGGCAGGCAAAGTCCTGCTCCCTGTGCTCGGCGCCACATACGGAGACGCGCTTGCAGGCCAGGAACTTGTGCTTGCGCTCGCGGAAGAAGGCCTTTACGTGGCCTACCACGACAGCCGGTTCCCCCTCGCCCCCAAGTCCTACGCAGATGTTCTGAACCTGGAGGAGCTGGCCCGAAACCTAGGGCCGGACCATCCCGCCGCGTCTCAGCTCGGGAGCTTGCTCGGGGCTTCTCCGGGCCCCCCCGACGGACGAGGCGGCGGACCGAACGGGCAGGACGGCAGGGACGGGCGGGCGGTGCAAGACGTGCGGCGCGGGCAGTACGGCCAGGCAGGGGGCAACATGTCCTCGGGACTGCGCACGAGGCTCTGGCAGCTTTGTTCCGCTCACCCTGAGATCCGAGCGTGGATCGATGACCGCCTCAAAACTCTAAACGGCCAAAAGGGGCGCCCAGATAGCTTCGACCGTCTGCATGAGATCCTAGAGCAACAAGCCTACAGACTGGCATTTTGGCGAATGGCCAACTGGGAGATTAACTACCGGAGGTTCTTCGACACGAATGGCCTTGCGTCTGTGAGGCAGGAAGACCGGCGCGTGTTCGACGACACGCACGCTCTTATTCTCCGCCTGGCGAGCGAAGGTAGAATCGCCGGGGTCCGCGTGGATCACGTCGATGGACTCCGAGACCCGGAGACATACCTCCGCTGGCTTCAAGACAGCCTTGCCGGAGCCGGCGCCGGGGCGCGCCCCGGGTTCTACGTGGTCGTTGAGAAGATCCTGAGTGGAGATGAGGAGATACCGCCCGGATGGCCGGTCTGCGGCACCACTGGGTACGATTTCCTCAAGATGGTGAACGGGCTCTTCGTGGACGTAAGGGGAGCATCCGGCCTTGACAGGCTCTATGCGCGCCTGGCAGGATCCGACCTGGACTTCGATACACTGGTCTACGAGCAGAAGCTGAAAGTGATGCGTCACTTGTTCGCAGGAGAGATGCGGTCCCTGGCCGAGAGGCTGGTTCGCCTTGCAGACCGGGACCGGCAGGCGCGCGATCTGAGCCTCGTCGAGCTTGAACAGGCGCTTGTCGAAGCGACTGCGTGCCTTCCCGTATACCGGACCTATATCCGCGATTTAGATGTGTCGGCGCGAGATCGAGACTACATCGAAGAAGCCGTTGCCGCCGCCGGCGAGCGAGGGTCAGCGGCGCCGCTCGCCCGTGTGTTTCTACGGCGGGTGCTCCTGCTTGAGATCCCTGCCTCCGTTGAGGGCGAGGACCGCAGGGCGTGGCTGGAGTTCATCATGCGCTGGCAGCAATTCACCGGCCCCATAATGGCCAAGGGGTACGAGGATACCACCCTTTACATCTATCACCGGCTGGTGTCTCTGAACGAGGTAGGGGGCGAGCCCGAGAGTCTGGGGGTATCGGTCGCGGACTTCCACCGGCGCAATCGCGCCAGGCGCCAACGCTGGCCTTGCACGATGAACACTACCTCCACCCACGACACTAAGCGAAGCGAGGATGTGAGAGCCCGCATCAACGTCCTGTCGGAGATCCCTCAGGTATGGGCGGGGTGCATTGGGAGATGGCGGGAGTGGAACCGGCGGAAGATAAGAGTGGCAAACGGCGAGCCAGTGCCTGACCCGAACTTCGAGAAACTGGTGTATGAGACGCTGGTTGGTGCGTGGCCTCTTGACGAACGCGAAGTGCCCGAGTTCATGGACCGCCTGGAAGGATATCTCATCAAGGCTACGCGAGAGGCCAAAGTGCATACTAGCTGGCTTGAGCCCAATCCCGCCTACGAAGAGGCTTTGGTGGGGTTCGCCCGGTCGATAGTCGAGCCTGAGGAGGACAACGAGTTCCTTCCGGACTTCCTGAGGCTCTGGCGCTTCGCGGCCTACTACGGCGCGCTCAACTCCCTTTCCCAAGTGCTCCTCAAGATCACGTCCCCCGGCGTGCCCGACTTCTACCAGGGGACGGAGCTGTGGGACTTCAGCCTCGTCGATCCAGACAATCGACGGCCGGTAGACTTCGCGGCCCGGGCTCGGCTGCTTTCGGAACTTCAAGGGCGCGAGGGCGACGATTCATTGAGTCTCCCACGCGAGCTCCTCTCTTCGTGGGAGGACGGGCGCGTGAAACTCTACCTGACCTACAAGGCGCTCCGTTACCGCAGGGACCGGGCAAAACTGTTCGCGGAAGGAGACTATCTCCCGGTCGACGCCATCGGACCCAACCGTGAGCATGTGTGCGCTTTCATGCGTCGGCATGCCGGCGTCTGGGCCATGGTGGTGGTGCCGCGTCTCGTGGCAGGATTGCAGATAGAGGCGGCACGCCTACAATCGGGAGCGCGGAGCGATCACAGGGCACTGCGCGGGACTCTAGATGATCTGCCCACGGCCAGACCCCCATTGGGGCGCACGGTCTGGGGTGAAACCTCGCTGGTGCTGCCTGACCAGGCCCCGGTCGCCTGGCACAATGTCTTGACGGGCCAGACGGTGCGGAGAGATGGCGGCCCGACCACTGCCTGCGCAGGAAGCGCGCTGCCCGTTGCCGCCGTGCTCGACGAGTTCCCCGTCGCGCTTTTGGACGGGGAAGAGTGATTCAGCGGTGATGCAGGGACTCTACCCCATCTGTGGAACATGATTTTACGAAAGGGGCAGATCCCTATGTTGAAGCTTGTCCGTAGGACGGTAGATCAAGTCCGATTTCTGGTGTAAAATCCCTCCGGTAGCTGACGGCCGAAATCA
>JANLFS010000086.1 GCA_024655925.1 Bacillota bacterium
CAGCGCTACGGAAAGGCTCTTCAGCTCTTCTTCCCTACTGTGGATTGACGCGGTCCGCGGCTGCTGTCCTGTTTGACACCCATATGGGCGTATGATATAGTTGAAACGCTGTGGGCGACCGGGTGAGTCGCCTCAAACCGCTCGGAACTGGCCCCCTAAACGGCGTACTGGCCTGCCAGATTCCGGCGAGTCCAGAGCGCGAGGAGGATGGGCCTCATGTACGCAGTCATAGAGACTGGCGGAAAGCAGTACAAGGTATCCCCCGGCCAGGTCGTCCGCGTCGAGAAGCTCGACGCAGTGTCCGGTGGGAACGTGGAGTTCGACCGGGTTCTCCTGGTTTCCGGCGACTCAGGGGTCAAGGTCGGGAAGCCCACTGTCGAGGGTGCCCGGGTCACCGGTGTGGTCGTTGACCATGGGAAGGAACGGAAGATCATCGTCTTCAAGTACAAGCCTAAGAAGAACGAGCGGAGGCGGACCGGGCACAGGCAACCTTTCACTCATGTGAGGATCGAGGCAATAGAGGGCTAAGCTGTGATTACCCTGAAGGTAAGACGCAAGAACGGGCACATAATCCGTTTTGAGCTCTGGGGCCATGCGGGATATGCCGAGGCAGGCCAGGACATCGTCTGTGCCGGAGTCTCGGCCCTTGTCATAGCAGCTGCGAATGGGCTGATTACACACGCTGGCGTCTCGCGAATAGTGCGGCAAGGGAACGGGAGGTTCACCTGCCTGGTCCGAGACATTCCGTCCGAGAGGGCCCGTGACATGGCAGATGCGGTCCTCGGCACAATGGTCTCGGGGGTTGCGGCTATAGCGGCCCGTCATCCTGAGAATGTTGTTTTGATAGATTGACCCGGCCGTCTTGGCCGGGCGGGAGGTGCGATACATGGTCGCCATGGATCTTCAGCTGTTTGCACATAAGAAGGGTGTTGGTAGCTCCAGGAACGGACGTGACTCCGCGGCCCAGAGGCTCGGAGTGAAGAAGTTCGGCGGCGAACACGTCACCGCCGGTTCTATCATCGTCCGGCAGCGGGGAACCGCGGTCCGCCCGGGCGCGAACGTTGGCATTGGAAAAGATGACACCCTCTACGCCCTGGTGGAGGGGCGCGTGAAGTTCGAGCGCGCCGGGAAGACCGGCAAGCGCGTTTCCGTCGTCGCCGAGCCCGAGCTCAAGCTGGCCTCGGTCTGAACAGCCACGGAATGGTTCCACCCGGGGTCCCTGCATCAGGCGTACTTGATGCCGGGGCCCCTGTTGCTTCTCAGGGCCCATGCCGAGCTGATGAAAGGAGTGGTGTCGAGTGTCGGGGAGGTTCAGAAGGGCTCCTTCTCCCAGCACATGGTTCCCCGTCGTTGCCGCCGTTGCGGTTCTCCTCCTTGCCCTGATCCCAACGGTTGCCACTTTTGCCACGGAGCGACTCTGGTACATTGACCTGGGCTACCTGGGCGTATTCTGGAAACGGATCGAAGCCCGGCTCATCGCCGCGGTCGCCGCCGCCATTCCGGTTTTCGTATTTGTCCTGGCCAACTTGCTTGCCACACGTGGTCCCGTCAGGAGACAAGAGCACTCTGACGACATCATCGACCTCCACAAGCGACCGGGGCGGCACAGTCTGAGCCGGTTTGCCTTGGCTGTCGGCGCCATCACTGCCGTTCTGACCGGCTTCGCGGCTTCCGCTGCCTGGATGGAGGTCCAGCAGTTCATTCACGCCACGCCCTTCGGGGTGTCTGATCCCATCTTCGGGCGAGATGTAGGTTTCTACGTGTTCCAGCTGCCCCTCATCAGGGTGGTCTACTCCGCAGGCATGGCCATGATCGTCCTGGTGGCTCTCGGGGTTGGGTTCATCTACCTCGCGTCGGGGGCCCTGGTCCGGGCCAGGCCCCAAGCTCAGGTTGTCTTCGGTTCAGGGTTTGAGCGTCCAAGGCACAGACTGGGCTTCAGTCTCGAGCCGGCAGACCCCGGTGCCAAGCTGCACATCTCCATCCTGGTGGCCTTGGGCTTCCTCTGGAGGGCTTTCGGCTACGTGCTCTCCATGTACGGCTTGGTCTATTCCCCGAGGGGTGTTGTGTTCGGAGCGAGCTATGCAGATGTGCACGGCACCTTGCCTGGTTTGCGCGTGATGGCGGCACTTGCTGTCATCGCCGCCGCGCTGGTGGTCGTCACCGCGGCGCGAAGACGATTCAGCTACCGGCCGCTCGTGGCAGTCCTGGCGGTCATGGCAGTGGGCTCGCTGATAGCTGGTGAAGTCTACCCTGGGCTGGTCCAGAAACTCTATGTGGAGCCCAACGAACTGGCCGCGGAGAGCCGATTCATCCAATACAACCTGGATTCGACGAGACGGGCCTATGCACTGGATCGCATAGAAGAACGCGAGTTTCCGCTCGCCAACGTGCTGCGCCCGGAGGACCTCGCGGCCAACCAGACCACGGTTCAGAACGTCAGGCTGTGGGACTGGGAGCCGCTCCTCGATACGTACGGGCAGCTTCAAGAGATGAGGCTTTACTACAAGTTCTCGGACGTAGATATAGATCGCTACCTCGTGGGCGGCCGGTACAGGCAGGTCATGATCGCCGCCCGAGAGATGGATGTGGATCGTCTGCCCACCCAGGCACAGACCTGGATCAACAGACATCTTAAGTACACCCACGGCTACGGCGTCGTTGCGAGCCCAGTCAACGAAGTCGGGTCTGATGGGTTCCCAGTTCTTATGGTAAGAGACATCCCCCCGAAAGGCCCTGCGGAGTTGGGGATCGATCGGCCCGAGATATACTTTGGGGAGAGGACTCGAGACTACGTCATCGTCAACACCCGGACCGAGGAGTTCGATTATCCGTTGGGCGACGAGAACGCATACACGCGCTACCAGGGACGTACAGGGATCGAACTCTCCAGTTTCCTGCGCAAAGCTGCGTTCGCTGTCCGGTTCGGAACTGTGAAGGTACTCCTCTCCGCGGACATAACTCGAGAGAGCAAAGTTCTCTTCGCAAGGCAGATCGGCGAGAGAGTCCGGAGGCTGGCACCCTTCCTTCGCTACGACCGGGATCCCTACATTATCATCGCTGACGGGCGGCTGATGTGGGTGCAGGACGCCTACACTGTCTCCTCTGCTTACCCGTTTTCGGAGAGGGACTCTAGCGGCGTGAACTACATCCGGAACTCGGTCAAAGTGGTCATCGATGCGTACACGGGCGAGGTCACGTTCTACGTGATCGACCCCGAGGACCCGCTCGCAGCCACGTATTCGGCGATCTTCCCCGGTCTGTTTACTCCAGGAACGGAGATGCCCGACGCGGTCCGGGCGCACCTTCGGTACCCTGAGGACCTCTTCGTGGTGCAGGCGCGGATGTTCTCTCTCTACCACATGAAGAACCCGTCGGTCTTCTACAACAAGGAGGACCACTGGAACTTCCCGCGCGAGGTCTACAAAGGCGCCCAGCAACCAGTCAGCCCATACTACGTGAACATGGTGCTCCCGGGAGAGGAGGACCTGAGCTTCGTCCTGTTCATGCCGTTCACCCCCGCGCGTAAGGACAACATGGTGGCGTGGATGGCGGCAAAGTGCGACGAGGCCGATTACGGCAAAATGGTGGTCTACAAATTCAGCAAGCAGCGGATCGTATACGGTCCCATGCAGCTGGAGGCGCAAATAGACCAGGATTCCGAGATCTCCAAGCTCCTGTCCCTGTGGAACCAGCAAGGCTCGAGAGTGATCCGTGGTAACCTCCTCGTCTATCCGATTGGCCAGAGCCTGCTCTACGTGGAGTCCATCTTCCTCGCGGCGGAGCGAAGCCAGCTGCCACAGCTAAAGCGGGTCATAGTGTCCGACGGAACCCGGATGTACATGGGGGATGATCTGTCCTCCGCCCTCGCTGCGATGGCAGGTGGACAACGAGCGGGCCTCGCTGCCACACCGGCACCGGCCGGGGCTGCGCCTGGGACTCCCCCGGCACCCGGGATACCCGCGGGCGAAAGCCCGGAGGAACTCGCGCGCAGAGCTCTGTCCCTGTACGAACGAGCGCGCGAGAGGCTCCGCGAGGCCGATTGGGCCGGATTCGGCCAGGCGCACGAGGAGCTCGAGATGGTGCTCAGGAGGCTTGCCGGGCGTGAGTGACACAGAGCGGGAAGCGTCGTGTGGGACCGCCCGGACGCCGGACCGGGTCGAACTCGAGATCAGGCGGGATCGTGGCCGGTACATCATAACCGGCCACGACAGCTTGAACGTTCCGGCGACACTCCACTGCGGACAGGCTTTCCGCTGGCGGCGCGTTGGGGATGTCGAAGAAGCGGTCGTAAGAGGCAGACTTCTGAGGTTTAGGCAGTACGGGGAGGCTCTCATCGTAGGGCCTCCCTCGGACGAACAGACCGTGAGCCTGGCAATCAGGTACCTGGGACTTGATGAAGCTCACAAGCCGCGAGAGGAGGCGCTCGCCAGAATTGACCCTGTGATGGAAGCTGCGGTTGAGCACTCGCGCGGACTCAGACTCTTGAACCAGGAGCCATGGGAATGCCTGATCTCGTACATCCTCTCTGCGAGGAACAGCATACCTCTCATCTCCAGGGTCATCGAGAACATCTGCTGCGAGTGGGGGACACCCGTCGAGTTCGAGGGCCAGGTCTTCCACGCGTTTCCGGATCCCGCAGACCTCTCGTGTGCCGGCGAGGAAGATATCGTCGCCTGCCGGGCGGGATTCCGGTCGAGGTCCGTGTGTGAGGCAACGGCCAGGGTCAGTTCAGGTGAGACAGATCTGGATGCTATCGCCCGATTGGATTACCATCGGGCGAAAGAGGCACTCATGCGCCTGCGCGGGGTGGGGGAAAAGGTGGCCGATTGTGTGCTCCTGTTCTCCATGGGAAAACACGAGGCTTTCCCAGTCGATGTGTGGATACAGAGGGCCGTCAGGTACCTGTATTTTGACGGCCGCGATATCAGCCCGGCAGAGATACGGGTCTGGGCCGCCGAGAAATTCGGTCCCCTGGCTGGGTACGCCCAAGAGTACCTGTTCGCGTACGCGCGGGAGGTAATCCCCAATGCACTCCGCGGGTGACTGCGGGTGCCTTGACGCAGCGTGAAGCATGTGGTAACATCGTAGATGCGGCGGTCGCCGCAAATGGGCCCGTAGCTCAGCTGGGAGAGCGCTAGAATCGCACTCTAGAGGTCGCGCGTTCGATCCGCGTCGGGTCCACCAAAGAGCGAATGATTGTATTTGGGCCGGCGGTGGGGCGATCATCCCACCGCCGGTCATGCTATGTACTGCTGTGCCAGGCTTGGGACCCGACACATGCCGGCCCGAGGCAGGGTTTTTCTGGCGGGGGGCGAATTAGGATTCTACCACCCGCCCTGGAGGTGATCCCCGACCAGATGCAGGAGGAATTCAAGGAGGTCATTGAACGGTCGTGGAGCAGATGCCGGTCTTTGGGACTGGACCGGGAGAACCTGCGCCCTGACACGTTAGGCCCGGAAGAGGTCGAACGCAGGCGAGAGGCCAACTCCCAGTTGCTCACGGTGGCCCGGCCTCTCACAGATCGCCTATACGATCTCGTGCGGGACACCGGCCACTTCATAGTCGTTGCCGACTCCGAAGCTCGGATCCTCGACGTAACAGGTTCCCAGGACATGCTCGTCCGTGGGGAACGTGCCCACCTCGCGCCGGGTGTCCGGTGGGATGAGCGGGATATCGGGACCAATGCCATCGGGCTCGCCCTCCGCGAAGGAATGCCGGTGCAGGTGGCTGGGGAGCAGCACTTCTCAGTGATGCACAAGAACTGGACCTGTTCCGCCGCACCCATCCGTGACCCTCACGGTCAGATTGCCGGCATACTCGACATGTCCAGTCCCGGCCTGGTAACCGCCCCGCACCCTCACACTCTGGCCATGGTCGTCGCCACGGCCGCCGCCATCGAAAACCAACTCCGCGTGGAACGTACCTACAGGGAACTCACTCTCGCCACCAAGTACCACACCGCTATGGTGGAGAACATGTCCGACGGTGTGCTTACGGTGGACGCGGACGGCACTGTGACCTACATAAACCCCATGGGCGGCAAGATCCTTGGAGTTGACCACAGGGAGGCCGTCGGCAAGCACGTGAGCGAGCTTGTGGACTTCAAGCCCATCATCTTGTCTGTGCTGGAGACTGGGGAAGGGTACATTGACAAGGAATTCTTGGTCAGCTCGAACCGGGCAGGCTCGCTCCACTTCATCAAGTCGGCCATCCCCATTCGCGATCAGACGGGCAAGCTCATTGGGGTCGTGGACGTCTTCCGCGAGATCCGGCGGGTCAAACGTCTCGTCCATTTCATGGTCGGCGCCTATGCCTCTTTCACTTTCGACGACATCGTGGGACAGAGCGCGGGCATGCTCGAGGCGATCCGGATTGCCTCGGTGGCAGCGAAGACCTCCTCCACCGTTCTCATAACCGGCGAGAGCGGCACCGGCAAGGAACTCTTCGCTCAGGCTGTGCACAACGCAAGCCCCAGGCGGGACGGGCCGTTCGTCGCCATCAACTGCGCCGCGATCCCGCGCGAGCTCATCGAGAGTGAGCTATTCGGGTACGAAAAAGGCACCTTCACTGGGGCGAGGCCCGAGGGCCGCCCCGGCAAGTTCGAACTGGCCAGCGGCGGGACTCTCTTGCTGGACGAGATAGGGGAGATGCCCCTGGACATGCAGACTAAACTCCTCAGGGTCCTGCAGGAACGAAAGGTCACCCGGGTGGGAGGGGACATGGTCATCCCTGTGGATGTGCAGATAATCGCGGCGACCAATAAGTACCTGGAGCAGGAGGTTGAAGAAGGCAACTTCCGGCGTGACCTCTACTACAGGCTCAACGTCTTCACGGTGAACATCCCTCCTCTGCGCGAAAGGCGCGACGACATCCCGCTCCTCGTAAACCACCTGCTCACGAAAGTCGCCACCAAGCTCGGGAGGGGCAGGATCCGGGTGTCACCCAGGGCCATGGAAGTCCTGGAGCGGTACTCGTGGCCAGGCAATGTGCGTGAGCTAGAGAACATAATCGAGCGGGTGACCGCCCTTCTCGAAGGGGATGTCATCGATCCTTCGCACCTGCCCAGGCACATACTTGCTGCGGCGGGTGCGGCGGAGGATGTGCGGGCGGCTGACGAAGCACGTGCTGCGAGCGTGGGTGCTGTAGCGGTGCAGCCTTCTGGAGGGGAGTCTATGGATGAGATCGAACGGGAGGCGGTAGCGAGGGCACTTGCCGCGACGCGTGGAAATGTCTCCCGTGCCGCCAGGATGCTTGCAGTCTCCCGCACCACACTCTACGCAAAGATGAGGAAATTCAACCTGTTAGTGTCCAGATTATGAACAGTATTAGACGGCTCTTGACACAGTTGGACATGACCTGTTCAGTATGTGGACAGTATTAGCCGGGCCCGTGTCCGACCTCAGACGGGGCCCGGTCCGTTTCCCCTGCGTCAGGCGGCGCGGGGTCTCCCCACGGCCAATGGCATGGAATGTGCAAATCCCTCATGGCAGAGCCATTTTCGCTAGCGCATTCCTTGAGAACGGAGGGGAGAGCGTGGAGGTCTCGGGTGAGATTCTACGGCAGATCTACGACACTATGGTGCGGATCAGAGCCTTCGAGACCCGGGTGGAAGAGCTGTTCCTGGCGGGCAGGATCCCGGGGTTCGTCCACCTGTACATCGGGGAGGAGGCGGTGGCCGCCGGGGTCTGCGCCAACCTCACAGCTTCCGATTTCATCACATCCACCCACCGAGGGCACGGTCACTGCATAGCCAAAGGTGCGAAGACCGACCGGATGATGGCCGAGTTGTTCGGCAAATCCACCGGATACTGCCGCGGCAAGGGCGGATCCATGCACATCGCGGACTTCTCCATCGGAATGCTCGGGGCGAACGGAGTCGTGGGTGGAGGTTTCAACCTGGCCACCGGGGCGGGTTTGTCCGCCAGGATGCGCAGGACCGATCAAGTGGCCGTCTGCTTCTTTGGCGATGGCGCGAGCAACAGAGGCACCTTTCACGAGGCCATGAACTTCGCTTCCGTCTTCAAACTCCCGGTCATCTTCGTATGCGAGAACAACTGCTATGCGTCAACCACCCCCACGAGCTATGCTTGCTCGGCAACGAACGTCTCCGCGAGAGCTGTTGGCTACAGTATCCCAGGAGTCACGGTGGACGGCAATGACGCGGAGCAAGTGTACGTTGCTGCGCGCGACGCGGTGGCGAGGGCGCGCGCGGGGGGCGGGCCCACACTCCTCGAGGCGAAAACCTACAGAATCAAAGGGCATTTCGTCGGAGACCCAGAGCAGTACAGAAGCCGCGATGAGGTGCTAGAGCGCAAACGAGACTGCCCCATCGAACGGCTCGAGGGCATACTGCTCGAACGGGGCGTGTTGACTCCGGCAGACGTAGATGCCGCGAAGAAGGCGGCGGATGACGAAATCGAAGCGGCCGTCAAGTTCGCGGAGGCGAGCCCGGATCCCAAGCCCGATGAGGCGTTCGAGGACCTCTTTGTCTCCCTGCCGGGGGTGATAGCATGAGAGAGATCACTTTTTCCGAGGCCACGCTCGAAGCGATGCGCGAGGAGATGGAGCGGGACCCGAGGGTGTTCGTCATGGGAGAGGATATCGCTCGCCAGGGCGGTATCTTCGGGCAGTTCAAGGGGCTGCCCCAGGAGTTTGGGTACGAACGCGTCCTGGATACCCCGATTTCCGAGACTGCGATCGTCGGGGCCGCTCTTGGCGCTGCGCTCACAGGCATGAGGCCAGTTGCTGACATGCATTTTGCGGACTTCGTCACAGTGGCCATGGATGAACTGGTAAACCAGGCGGCCAAGATCCGGTACATGTTCGGCGGGCAGACAAAGGTGCCCCTCGTGGTCCGGGCCCCAGACGGAGTCATCAGGTCCGCGGCGGCGCAGCATTCTCAGAGTCTGGAGTCGTGGTTCCTGCATGTCCCCGGGCTCAAGATCGTCATTCCTTCGTGTCCGGCCGACGCTAAGGGGCTGCTCAAGGCGGCTATCCGCGACGATGACCCCGTCCTGTACTTCGAGCACAAGGCCTTGTTCAAGGTAAAGGGCCCAGTTCCAGACGGGAATCATATCGTGCCCATCGGTAAGGCAGACATCAAGCGGAAAGGTCAGGATGTAACCCTCATTACCTACTCGATCATGGTCGGCCGGGCGCTCGAGGCCGCGGAGGCCCTGGCGAAAGAGGGGATCGACCTCGAAGTGCTGGACCTTCGAACCATATACCCCATAGACCGCGAGACCATCTTCGAATCGGTCAGGAAGACGAAGAAAGTGGTGATAGCGCACGAAGCGTGCAAGCGAGGGGGGGTGGGCGCCGAGATAGCGGCGATTCTCGCCGAGGAGATGATCTACCACCTCGATGCTCCGGTGGTGAGGGTGGGGACGATGGACGTCCCGATACCGTTCGCGCCGGTGCTCGAGCGGCACGTTGTGCCGAATGTGGAGACACTCGTGGCCGCAGTGAAGAAGATCGCATGACCCACGGGAACGGTATGGCGCACAGTTGTCAGCGGATCACAAAACCCAATTCCTAAAGGAGGTGCGGTCCGGCCGGGGAGGATCAGTCCGGGCCGGGCGGAAGCGACTATGATGAAGAGACTCGCTATTCTAGTTCTCGTTGCGATCATGGGGACACTTGCATTCGGTGGAATGGTCTCCGCGAAACTCAAAGCCGAGTATAAGCTGACCACTAATGTGCAGGCCGCAACGATTTGGGGCCAGGGGGCCGACAAGTTCGCGGAACTCGTCCGCGAGCGTACGAAGGGCGCCGTCAACATCAAAGTTTACCATAATGCGGTGCTGACCGGTGGCGACCAGATGCGCCAGGCCGAGATGGTCAAGAACGGCGCGATCGACATGATGCTCAACTCGACCATCAACATTGCCCCTACTATCGGCGAGTTCAACGTGTTCGCCCTTCCTTTCCTCTTCCCGAGCTACGAGGCTGTGGACGCCGCGGTGGCATCACCTGCTGGCGAGAGGCTCTTCCAGATCCTCGAGAAGTACAACATGATCGGGCTTGGGTGGGGCGAGAACGGGTTCCGCGAGCTGACCAACAACGTGAGACCAATAGTCACCCCTGACGACCTCAAGGGCCTCAAGATCCGGGTCACCGTCCCGATCTACGTAGACATCTTCCGCGCCCTCGGCGCCAACCCTATCGCAATGCAGTGGGGCGAGGTCTTCACTGCGCTCCAGACCCGTACCATTGACGGACAGGAGAACCCCATTGCCGGGATCATCATCCCCACCAAAGTCTACGAAGTCCAGAAGTACCTTACTGACTGGCATTACTCCTACGACGCCCTGGTGCTGGCGGTAAACAAGGATTCCTGGGCCACCATCGACCCGGCCAACCAGGAGATCGTGCGGCAGTGCGCCAAAGAGGCCATGGAGTTCGAGGTCGCTCTCAGCAGGTCGGAACTGGACAAGGGCCTCAAGTTCCTTGCCGAGAAAGGCATGCACATAACCCATCTCACCCCGGCCCAACAGAAGGTGTTCCGCGACAAGACTGCGGATGTCTACAACAAGTGGGCTGAGAAAGTTGGGCTTGACATCGTCCGTGAGTTCGAGAAGGCAGTTGCGTCCACCAAGTAGACACGGGCCTATCCTCGCAAGACCATGCGGCGGGGAGCGGGCTCGCCCGCTCCCCACGCAGGTATTTCGGGAATGGAAGGGCGTGAGAGAGTGCGAAAAGTGCTTCACAACTTCGAGGAGATCATCTGCGCAGTGATCCTCATGTTCATGGCGGTTCTTTGCTTCGCCAATGTGATCGTGAGGTACCTCACGAATTTCTCGCTGGCGTTCTCCGAGGAACTCCTTGTGAACCTCTTCGTCTGGCTTACTCTCCTCGGGACTGCAGTGGGTTTCAAGCGCAAGGCGCACCTTGGGATGACACTGCTCACCAACAGGCTCCCCAAGACGTGGAAACGACCGGTGGTGGCGTTGACGGCCGCGGTGAGCGCCGGCCTGTTCGCCTTGCTTGCGTGGAGAGGTTACTTCATGGTGCTGGAGGAGTACGAGTCCGGGATGGTGACTTACTCCATGGGTCTGCCAATGTGGCTGTTCGGCCTTGCGGTCCCCGTGGGCTCACTGATTGTGGTAGGGCGGGTGGTGCAGGCCGCCCTGATTGAACTTCGACCGCGTTCGAAGAAGGCAACGGAGGGAGGGTCATAGATGTCCTTGGCCATCGATCCCGGCATCGCCTTGATCGGGAGTTTCCTCATCCTCGTCCTGCTCGAAACGCCCATCGCGGTCGCCCTCGGCGTTTCGGGTATGCTGGTCATCATGACTCAGGGCCTGGGCGTTCAGATCTTCGCCCCTGTTTTCTTCGCGAACATATCCAAGTTCACGTTGCTCGCCATTCCTTTCTTCATCCTCGCAGGAGTGATCATGGGCAGGACGGGCATATCTGACAAGATCATCCGCCTGGTGACCCTGATCATAGGGCCTATTCGTGGCGGTCTCGCCATCGTTACGGTCCTCGTTGCCCTCTTCTGGGGGGCTGTCTCAGGATCCGGTCCGGCCACTGTTGCCGCGCTCGGGACCATACTCATACCGGGCATGGTCGAGAATGGTTACAGCAGACCATTCGCGGCGGCACTCGTCTCTGCGTCCTCCGGGCTTGCGATAATCATCCCCCCCAGTATTGCGTTTATCGTGTACGGAGTCATCACCAATGTGTCCATAAGCAGGCTCTTTCTCGCCGGCATCGTGCCCGGGGTCCTGATGGGCCTCGCCCTGATCATCGCTGCCTTCCTTGTATCACTTGTCCACGGGTACAGGGGCAAGGCATGGGGCACGCTCAGAGAAGTATGGGCTGCGTTCAAGGATGCCTTCTGGGGCCTGATTGCCCCCATCATCATCCTGGGCGGGATTTACGGGGGAGTCTTCACGCCCACCGAGGCCGCCGCGGTCGCGGTCTTCTACGGGCTGTTCGTTGGATTCGTGGTCTACCGGACCCTCAAGCTCCGGGACCTCTACGACCTCTTGGTCGATTCTGCGGTGGCGTCCGCAGTGGTCATGGCGGTGGTGGCTCTCGCTGGGATATTCGGATGGTGCATGACGGTCCTTGGGACAGTCGAAAAAGTCTCATCCGTCATGATCGGGCTGTCCACAAACCCCCTCGTCGTACTCCTCATAATAAACGGGATCCTGCTTGTGGCAGGCATGCTGCTGGATGCCATCTCAATCTACTACATCCTGCTTCCGATCCTCATGCCAATCGTGTACCACTTCGGCTGGGACCCGATCTGGTTCGGTGTCATGATGACGATCAACTTGGCAATTGGACAGGTGACACCCCCTGTGGCCGTCAATCTGTACGTGGGATGCAACATAGCCGGGATCAATATGGACCAAATATCCCGGGCCGTGATCCCTTTTGTAGTGGCGTCCGTGGTGGCGCTCGTCGTCATCGCACTGATGCCCGGCATCACGCTTTGGCTCCCGAGGTTGCTCATGTGAGGAAGGTGAGCTACCCCACGGCTAAAGCCGGGGGCTCGCGGTAAGCAAGCCTGGAGCTGACCAGCCTCAGCTCATCGGCTGCAAGGCCATCGGGCT